>NZ_CADEPK010000354.1 GCF_902829255.1 Metabacillus niabensis
GTGGTATACCTATAAGAGTAAAATAGAAAATATATTAGCTAAGACAAGGAACATAATACTCCTCCATAAAGTAAATAAATAAGCCTTAGATAAATATCTAAGGCAAAAGCACGTAATCTAAATCGGAATAACTTTTTTTAATAACAGCATCATTTTCTATTTCAGTCACCTGGGAGTGCAGAAAGAAGTTACCCTTCCTCGTTTTCCAAATAAATAAATCCACCGTCAATCAAATTTTGTAAATACTCATCAAAGCTGTCGGCAACCACTTCATATTCATCAGGGTCGTGGATAAAGCGAATGATTTGACCGGATACACCTTTATCGGAAGGGTTGAAATCAATATAGAGTCTTGACGATCCGCCATTGTTCATACAGTCTGAAAAATGAAGATATTTCCCTGGGAGAAGTCCTTCCTGATTTATCTTAGGATCAACAGCTTCCTCGTCATCTTGATATTCTAAAAGATAGGAGATATCCTCTTCCTCTTTAGAACTTTCAAGCATTTGCTGTGTAGACAGTAAATAATATGGGTACGTATCTTCTTCAACACCTGAGCCTAAAATACAAACGGCAATTTTGTTATCTCCATATTTCCGCCAATATGTACCATCGATATTTTCAAGTAGACAGATAAGTGATTCGGGGCAATTTGGATATTGTGCTCTTAGTGTAGCAATATCCTCTTTAGTAGCACCGCACGCTTTATTTAGTTCCTTGAGTTCATCTGTGGATAATGCTGATCTCAAGCCTTTTAAAAAATCGTTTATTAAATCCATATTTCTTCCTCCAAATAAAAATGTGAAATTTTTATGTTAGGCTATCTGTCTATTAGTACATCTTATTCATAGTTTCTGGCTCTAAAGGTTCACCTGATCTCATCAATAACATAATAGACCATAACAATAAAAGCAGATAATAATAGGGCGCTCTGTAAGGGATTTTCAACTTGCTACGAAAGTAGAGTAATAATGATAGATTGGGATAGGAAAATGTTAATCCAATAATTCCAAAACAATTAATGGGTTAAAAATCAGATAAATACCTACGAGTGTTAACACAAGTATAAAAACGATTATCACTTTACTTTTCATTTCCTTACACCCCATTTTTAGTTAATCAACCTAAACTCCACTCCAACTCTATTCTACCATAAAAATCCAATATTCTTTCTCTACTATTCTACAACATGAATACGATAAGTCGTTCAACAAAAAAGGGCATTAATCCTTATTCGATCAATGCCCCACCTTGAAATCTCTTATTAAAAACCCTTGTTATAGCATAGTCATCCCGAAGTGATTCATGTCTCGAGGTCATGAATCTGAAACAACTGCTTCCTTTTTTCGTTCTTTGACTTTTTGGGTACTAAGGACAAAACTAAGAATTGCTGCAATGCTACAAACATACGGAAGGGAAGGATATCCCCATTTCGTTATGACATAACCACCAATCATTGAGCCAATCGTAATACCGATATACAAAGCCGTGTTATTCCACGCCATAACAATTCCTCGTTCGTTTGAATATTCGACCGCTAATCTTGCTTGGTATGATGTAAATCCTGCATATCCGACCAAAGCCCATAGGAACAAGAAGAAATAAATCCAATCACCAGATGAGAAGAATATCCCTAAACAAACGAGTATTAAAATCAAGAAAATGAGCGTAACCTTCGATATATTCCTTTCTCCAAATCGATCTGTTAACTGTCCACTGATAAGACTGCCTAACACAGCTCCGATACCATAAAAAGTAATAGCTAATGCGATTTGTGTTGCTGAAAATCGATTTTCATAATAAAGTGAGGCACCTAAGTATACATAAAGAGCATACATTGAAATCGCCCAAAAGGTTGTCACACTTACCGAGCCTAGTATTCTTAGCAGATTTCCTGCTAATAGATTCCTCGTTAAATCATTTTTAGAAGCATATTTCCACGTGTTGAAATTTACGATCGCCAATATAGCTCCTATCATAGCCATAACAACAAAAACTGAACGCCAACCTAGAAAATGCTCTAATAACGTACCGAATGGCGCTCCTGCCCAAAGAGCTGTTAAGTGCCCTGAAACAACAATTGAAAGCCATGTCCCTGTCCGATTTGCTGGTGCAATATCTCCAATGATTGCGTATATCAAAGGAGTAATGGAAGCAACGGATAAACCAGCTAAAATACGACTAACAATTAACCAAAAAAATGAAGGAGCAAAAGCAGTTAGTATGTTAGACATGACGAACAACAATAAGCCAAATGTAATCATTGCTCTCCGTCCATTTTTATCCGAAAGCCACCCAAAGAAAGGAGCGAACAAAGCATATGTGACCGCAAAAACTGTTACCATCCATCCAGTCATCGCTGAACTAACATTATAGGCTTCCGAGATGAACGGTAGTAACGGTGATACAACAAATAAGTCAATCCCCATTAAAAACAAAGTTATCCACCCAACACTTAAACATACCCACCCTTTGAACTTCATTACATCCCCCATTTACAATTATTGTTACATGTATATTCTTTAGAGGAATAAAAAGGGACTTTTGCTTAAGTAAACTACTTTTGAAAAAAGTCACCTATTTAGCAGCTGACTTAAAATTACTATGAAAAAATGTGTTATTGAAAATAAATAATTATTCAACTATGTGCCAATCTTAAAAATCTTACTTGCATTTAATGATGATATTTTGTACTCTGTTATATTACTCAAAATTTAAAGAGAAGGTGGATATATGAACAGTTTAGAAAGAGCAGCCTTACGAAAGCAGCAAGCGATGGAAATATTAAATGAATTACAATTAATAGAGAAATGGAATGCAGTAGGGAACTGTTTTATAGTCGGAGCAGCTGCTTATGATTTAATCGTAAAACCAGATATTGACTTGGAAACATTTTGTGAAGCGCCGAATCCTTCTGATATTATGAGTGAATTGTCATTGCTCACGCTAAATAAAAACGTAGTAGAACTTAAATATAGAGATTACACGGGTACAGATTTTAATGGTCATTATTTTAAACTGATTTATCAAGCAGGGGAAATCGAGTGGAATATTGATATGTGGTTGTTCTCAAATAAACGGAAGGGGGCACTTTCAAAAGAGTTAGTACCTTTTATGAAAGAAAATTTAACAGAAGATACAAGAAAAGCAATTCTAGATATTAAAGAAGCATTACTTCAGCTTAATGAAGAGTACTCATCAATCTTTATTTATCAAGCTGTATTAGAATTTGGCATTCGAAATATAGATAGCTTTCTACAATGGGCTAAACATCATAACACAACAGTTCCGTTTCATTGGAAACCTAAATCATTCGCAATGGATTCATAGTATTTCAAGAAGAAAAGACTGGTTAGTCATTTACCCCTTATTAAATTAATTTGTTAGCACTTTAAAAGGGAGGATGTTGAAGCAAATTTTATCATCGGCTCTTGCACTCATAACTTGGTACAATAGTTCACAATCTTTTGCAAAGCGTATCTTTAATTTCCCTATACATAAAAAAAGAATATCTGACGTTACCAAATAAGGTGTCTGATATTCTGAAAAAATTCCATTAATTATAAATTATTTTTCTCAGGCTTTTTAATGCACCACTCCATGCATTATTTGTTCAGCATCAAATTGATATTAGATAGATGTGATTCAGCTGGTTTAAATGTTGTGGAGTTTCTAAAAGCTGTAAATGAGAATCGTACAATTAAAAAGGACAGCGAAAACTCTTGTCAATTTCAGTGCCGTTTTAATTATCAATATATTAGGCCTTCTTTAACTAGAGGGGTAGGTTAGCTGAAGAAGTTTTTAAGTTTGGGTGCTTATATCTAAAAAAGGAGATGAGAATGTTCTAATCTCCTTTTTTATTAACCATTTTTTCTGCTATTAGGTTAAAATCTTTTTCGCTTATCTCTATATGACCATATCGAAAGGGATAACCCCAATGTTTTGCACTTTTAATAAATGACAGTTTGGAAATTAGTGGCTTAATGGGTGTTTCAATGCTAGGAATAAAATCAATATTTCTTCGGTAAGGTACAAAATTATTCCCTATATTCACCTGATAAACATCCTCATCAATAATTTTTCCAATAGCAGTAAATTTTTGATGAGGAGCACTTTCTCTGAAATTAACCTTAGGAGAGTAATAAATAATCCAATCACCCGTGCTCATTTTTCTTAAAGGCGCATGTTTGCCATGACAAAGCTGAGCAAATCCACCTTGAACTGCATTTAAAACATGATCACGTGAAGCAACACCAATCCAAAACCGTTTTTTATTCTGCATGAGAGTTAGCATCCACAGTTATCAGATGGATTAACATTTAGAGAATTCGAGACAGGAAAATCCATCTCTTTCCAAGCGGCTATTCCACCAGTCAACTCTTTTACTTTATAGCCACGTTCTAACAAAAAAGCTGCTACCTTAGCTGCTGTGTTACACCAGACATCCCAACAGTATACAATAATTTCCTTATCTTTCGGGATTTCATGTAAGCGTTCTTGTAGCTCTTGTTGAGGAATAATATAAGCATCCTTAATTGTTAAACTTCTTACATGCTCAGGACCGTTTCTTACATCAATTAAAAAGTATCTTTCTGGTTCGACTTGTGCCAATCTTAAATAATCCATAGGACTAACGGTTGCTTCCAAACGTGCATTAAAATAATCAAGTGCATTCATAAATAGGTTTCCTCCAGTTTTAAAGTGTACACCAAATTTTCACAAGAAACTCCTTCAGTAATTGTTTTTCGTGATTGCTTAAAGGGGTAAGTACTTCTAATTCCGTTTCAATTAGAAATTCCCAACGTGAATCTAATACTTGAGTCCCTTTTGATGTTATTAAAAGACTATAGGATCTTCTGTCATTTGGATTCCTTGTTCTCTCTACAAATCCTAAAGCTTCTAGGTGATCAATATGGCTTACCATTGTCGTCCGATCAATTTGTAGATTTTCGGAAATATCCTTTTGTGAAGAATAAGGGTTTCCGCTAATAAATAAAAGGACTCCATATTGTCTAGCATTAATCTTATAAGGAGCTAGTCCCTCAGCAAACTTAGCTTCCATTTGTTGAAGAACTTTTCCAAGCAAAAATCCATAAGATTGATTCCATTTTTCCAAATAAATAATCACCTCGGTATATAATCAGTTAAGTATATAATCAGTTTAACTGATTATTTTTTAGAATTCAAGTACTTATTCAATATCAGTATTGAAATACAGTATCTTTAATTGCAGGTGTTTCCTTAAATTGGAGTTTTTATATTGCAGCATTCCTGTAGAAATAGAAGTGTGAAAGGACAACTTTGTGAATAAATGTATTTAAACTATCGGGTGCGATACTTCACTAAAAAGGTATCGCATTTCTTATTGAGCTAAAGGTGTAGGTTAGTGAAAGAAGGAAATCTAGTTTTCCCATAGAAATATAAACGCTTAGTATATAAATTGTTTAAAAAATTTATTAACAGGGGTGAGTGTTTGAATAAAACACTAATAAAACAGATTCCTTTAATAAGCAATTGTAAAGAAGTGATTGAAATTAAAAAGGGGTTTTCCGCAGATGAAAAATTTCTAATACATATGCAAGACGGTAATAGCAAACTACTTCTTCGGATGTTTCATTTAGAAGAGTTGGAATTAAAGAAGACCGAATACTCGATTTTGGAAAGGATGCAGGATTATCAAGTTACTTGTTCACAGCCCCTTTCAATTGGTGTGGTAGGAAATCGAGGGTATTTGCTCACATCATACATAGAGGGGAAGGATGCCGAGGATGAAATCTCAAAATACTCGGAGCAAGACCAATTTACTATTGGGATTGAGGCGGGAAAAGAATTAAGAAAGATGCATCAATTATCTGCTCCAGAACATATTTCTTCATGGTATTCAAGGAAAGTTGAAAAGCATAAAAAATATATAGATGCATACTTAGCATGCGAGGTAAAGGTTAAAAATGACGATAAAATAATGAAATTTATTGATGAGAATATCCACCTCATGAAACAACGACCAAACTTATTTCAACACGATGATTTTACCCTTGGAAACATTATTGTGAATAATAAAAAGTTTGCTGGAGTAATAGATTTTAACAGGTATGATTGGGGAGATCCTATTCATGAGTTTCTAAAGATTGGAATTTTCACCAGAGAAGTAAGTATTCCTTTTTCAAAGGGACAAATTAAAGGTTATTTTAATAAGAAAGAACCTGATGAACATTTTTGGAGATTGTATTCACTTTACCTCGCAATGTGCGTTTTCTCAACGGTTATATGGACGTTAAAAACGATTCCAACTAACATGAATGAGATGTTAGATAAAGTTTATATGTTTTTAGAAGATCATGATTACTTCAGCAGAATAAAACCTAAGTGGTATCTATAAAATGTATGTTGTATTTAAAGTAACTGGTGGTATGATTCCAAGAAGGATTAGCGCTTTTTAACATGGTTAGATAAAGTCGATCTCCACATATGGAAATCGGCTTTTTCATAGTTTCTAATGATAATTGATTTAAAGGACTTCTTATGGTTATTTCAAATCTTTTATATACCACGCATCCATAGCTGAATGGTCAGAACCTGATATTGGTTCATTTAAAAGTATGAATCCAAATTTTTCATATAATCTACATGCAGTTTTTAATTCATGTCTTGTTTCTAAGTAACACTTTGCATAATGTTTAGAGGCAAATGACAAAGCTGTTTCCATTAGCTTCTTGCCAAATCCTAAACCTTGTGTTTTTGTACTTAAGTATAACTTTTGCAATTCGCAAATTTTATCATGTTCGTTAAAGGGGGCTATGCCAATTCCACCAACAACCTCTCCTTCCATTTCTACTACCCAATAGTTCGCATGTTTTAAATTACTATAATATTGGTGAAGATCGTTAAGTTGAGGGTCATAATAAGCTGTCCCAGGAATCGCTAACCCAAGTGATTTTAAAGATTCTTGGATAATTTCTTTTATTTTTGCATTGTCTTCTTTTTTTATTTCTCGAATAATCATATACTATCTCCTTAAATAAGGTCTTAATAAAAGATTGTGAAAAACTCTTGAAAATAACATCTCTAAAATGCTGACTTAGTCAACATTTTAAAAGATACAGATATGTTAATGGTAAATGTGGACTAAGTCAACTAAGGAAAAGCACTGGTGTAAGGACATACTGAACAAAACACAAGTTGTAACGGGTTCTCTTCAAGGGTACAAAAGTGAAAAAACAGTCAATATCGAAAAATTTTAGCACCGACACTTTTAAAATCTCTCATAAAAAGTCGCCAATTGTAATCCGCTATTTCTCGTACTTTTCTAATAGATTACATAGACCTTAAAGTATACAATTATATAAATTATATTAGACACTATTGCAATTATTGATTTTACTAATGGTTTTTCCTTAAGTATTATTGATCCAATTCCTAACATAGCTCTAGCTCCCTCCGCCAAGTGATACCATAACTGGTAAGACTATATTGCCAAAAAGTACGATTTTAGCTTATATTTCCAACACCCATCAACAGAACTCGTTAATGGATTTAAAAGTCTTCGTCAACACTCGGATGGCGTATCTAAGGTGTTTGCAGATGCGAATAAGGATTTTTCTAAATATCATTTCTACTTACTATAAAAAGACCTCTGTTATTTTAACAAAAGACACCGAATTTTTAATTTATTACTCATAATAATATAACTATAATCAAATGGAGGATGAATGGTTCAATGAAAGGTTAATGTTGAAGTATGATTTTCCGTATGAGGGGATGAGGGAATTTTTATGAAGATAAAAAATTGGGAGGATATAAAGGAAAGTTCTTTTGCCATTGAATTTAAGGAAGACAAATACATTCGTTCAATATCGCATAACGATGACCCATATAAGATGAATTGGGTAGAAGGAACACAACTTTGGGGAACGATTAAAGCACCGAAAGGAATCGATACAACGGTAATTCGTAGTTTAACTGAACGTCACACGTTAAAAGAGGTTTACAAGTTTACAAATAATACAGAGTTTGATATTTTTTCGAAGCAAGGGGATACCTCAATTTATACAACTTTTAATGATGATTATGATTCAGCAGATATTTGTACTGTGAATAAATGTCATGCTCATATATGGTGTGGTGGAGAAGTAAGTTATGTTATGGGGTTGAGAATGGGAGGGGAAGCCCCTCATTTAGGATTAATCTTAACAAAAGGAAGCATAATTTCATATAGTGTTGAGCGTGATTTATCATTAATCAGTAATGATCGTGGAGACTTTTTATTACATGTAGCTCCGTTTCAATTAGCACCTGGAGAATCTTATATCATTGAATGGGAACTATTTTGGCATAAAGGAAAAAAAGACTTTTATAATATCCTTCTAACTTATCCCAACTATATACACATACAAGCTGAAAATTACACTGTATTTGAACATGAAGAAATCAATGTAGATATAACTTTCCATAAAAATCTAATAAACCATGAAGTTTACATTTCTAGAGACGGAAAGCCAATTGAATTTAAGAAAGAAAAAAATATGGTGAAAATTAGAGAAGATAATTTGCTCCCTGGAGAGTATTGCTATTCTGTAAGAATAGGTGGAGTTACAACGGAAGCAAAGATTCTTGTTCTCCCTGATATAAAAAAACTTACACAAAGTAGAGCTGAATTTATTGTAAATAAGCAACAGTACCATAAAAGTAATAGCCATCTAGATGGTGCCTACCTAATCTATGATAATGAAGATCATCAAATATATTACTCTCACTATCATGATCATAACGGGGGCAGAGAAAGATTTGGAATGGGAGTATTACTTGCTCGTTTTCTAAGAAACAATGAAAATGTGCAAATGGAAGAAAGCTTAAAAAAGTATATCAATTACATCAAAAGAGAGCTTTACGATGAAGAGACAGGTATGGTATTTAACGACATAAAAAGAAATAACGATATTCATCGGTTATATAATTATTCTTGGTTAGCTGTCCTATTTAAGGAGTTATATCTTACATGGAAGAGCGAAGAATTTTTAAGGGACATGTCTAAAGTATTATTGGCATACTATAAGCAAGGTGGAGCTAATTTTTATCCGATTGAGATGCCAATGTTTGAAATGCTTACCTTATTAGAAGAAGCCAAATTAAACACTGAAAGACAGAAAATTTTTAGTTACTTTAAAGAGCATGTGAATACTATAAATCGTTATGGTATTCGTTATCCCAAATCAGAAGTGAACTTTGAACAGAGCATTGTAGCTCCTGCTGCAAATCTTTTACTAGAAATGTATAAATTAACGGATGATCATAAGTTTCTTAATGAAGCAAAAAAACATGTGGAAATATTAGAACTTTTCAACGGTCTTCAACCAGACTATCACCTATATGAAACAGCAATAAGGCATTGGGATGGATACTGGTTTGGGAAAAATAGATTGTATGGTGACACTTTTCCACATTATTGGAGTGCTTATACGGGACGTGTCTATCAAAATTTAGCTGAAATAACTAACGATAGTGAATACTATAAAAAAGCAGAGGCTTCTCTACGAGGTGTATTAAATCTATTTTCACCAGATGGAAGTGCGTCGTGTGCAAAAATTACCCCATATACAGTGAATGGAATAAAAGGTGGGTTCTATGATCCATGGTCCAATGATCAAGATTGGGGCCTATATTTCATGTTTGACTATGTTGATTATTAGATAACAACTCCTTTAGAGGGGAAATTTTCAATCACAAGTTTATTAGAAATTGTACGAAAGTTGAATTAGAACCAAGAAAAAGGATTGGGGAATACCAATCCTTTTTTGTGAAGAAATGTACTTAAAATAAAGGGTAGCGATACATCAATAAAGAGGTATCGCATTTCTTATTGTACTAAAGGGGCAGGTTAATTAAAGAGGATTTTGTAAATTAATTCTTGAATTTTATAAATATGATAATAATTTTTTATAGGAGGTACTAAATGGGACGTTCTATTAGCCATGTGCAAATTCCAGTCAAGAATCTTGAGAAAGCAATTGATTGGTATGTAAATAATTTAGATTGTGAGTTTCTAGCGAATTTTGATGATTTTGCAATAGTAAGATTCAAAAGTGATGACGTAAATATTTTTATGTGGAAGACCTCTGATGAAACTCATGCGACATTTAATGTTAACGGACAGGCTTTTCCTACAATAGGTTTTCAAGTGGATGAAATGGATTCTCTATACAATATTTTGTTAAAATCTGGAACTGAATTAGGGGATGTCATTGAAGAAGATGGAAGGAAATTCTTAAAATTTTTCGATTTATATGGAAATATGCTTGTGGCACATACAGAATAATATTAAACCTATTTAGAGGAAATAGGAGGGTACAGACATGGAATTTAATTATAACAAATTTAGCAATGATTTATTTCAAGAACTAGTAACTGCACTTCAAAAAATAACAGAAGAGCATAAGGACCTTTACGCGTTCACCTTAAGCTGTTCCCGCGATGTACGGTCAATAGGAGTTATTGCAAATACAAAAACCTATTTAGCAAAAAACGCAGATGAACAGTCTGAGGACTATTGGTATTACAAATATTGTGAGAATGAATGGGAGATATTTGATACGTTCCACACGTTATCGAAAGATATGAGCATGTTCTTAGAAAGCGATCCTGATAAATTTACAAACCCAAATACATATTTCTTCACAGAAGAATTTGACGAGCATTTTGATAGAATCGTTGCTGCATGTGATGAAGTGATTTCTCGTCTTAGAGATTCTAAGGGCAAGCAAGAGCATCCTAACATTTTGTTGAATTTTAATGTTGAAGACTATTTCAATGGGGATGATCGAATCAAGCGATTTAAGATGCTTAATGGAAAAGAAGCGGCAAAGGAATATGAAGAGCATATTGAGGATTTTGTGTAATTGATAGAAAAAGGTGTTAGATGGAGATAAAGTTTGGTCGTTAAAAAAAGTTTGATCATTAATTTGTTAAAAAGAGATTGTGAAAAATACACTTAAAACGTCATTAGCTTTTATTCAACAATGGTGCCATTTAAAGGATTAAGAGGCAGTGTTATAACGAAATCTCCCAAATGCAAGCCAAACATTGAACATTGCGAAAACCATTAAAAGAAAAAATCCGACTAATACTAAATTCAAATTAGAATTTCAACTAATAGTACGGATTTTTCTTTGGATGAAAACCTTCTGTCACAGTCTTACGAAAGAAAGCTCATTCACTCGTATTTCCTTAAGACAATTGCTGCATTGTGACCCCCGAAACCGAATGAGTTAGACAGACCTGTATTTATTTTTGCTTGGCGAGCAATAGATGGGACATAATCAAGATCACATACTGGATCAGGATTTTCTAAGTTAATTGTTGGAGGAATGATACCTTCCTTTAAACTCATAGCTAAAGCAATTGCTTCAACTCCGCCTGCAGCGCCTAACATATGACCGAGCATAGATTTATTAGCTGTTACTGGTATTTGATAAGCCTGTTTACCAAATAGCTGCTTAATAGCCATTGTTTCGGAAATGTCTCCCACTTTTGTACTTGTTGCATGGGCACTAATAACATCAATTTCTTCTGGCGATATATTTGCGTTCTTTAAAGCGGCTCTCATTGCAAGATAGGCCCCTTTACCTTCCGGATGTGTAGCTACGATATGGTGTGCGTCTGAGCTTGCACCATATCCAATGACTTCTGCATAAATCTTTGCCTCTCTACGTAGAGCATGTGATAAAGGTTCTAAGATTAGAATTCCAGCTCCTTCTGACATGACAAATCCATCTCGGTTTTCATCAAATGGACGACTAGCTTTAGCTGGATTATCGTTTCTTGTTGATAATGCTGTTGCATTGCCAAAGCTTGCTAATGATAAGTCTGTTATAGCAGCCTCTGTTCCACCTGCGAACACGACATCAACTTCTCCAGAACGAATAAGTCTAAAGGCTTCACCAATAGCTGTATTTCCAATTGCACAAGCAGAAACGGGGGACAAAGAAGGTCCCATTGCGTTCCATTTGATACTAATGTGTGCTGCAGCAGCATTAGAGATCATGGCTGGTACTAGGGTAGGGCTAACTCTCCTTGACCCCTTCTGTCTGAGCACATCGATATTTTCAATTAATGTTTCAATTCCTCCTATTCCTGAACCTACATATACGCCTAATCTTTCTACATCGATATGATCGAGATTTAACTTTGAATCTATCCAAGCTTGTTCAGCTGCCGCCAGTGCAAATTGCGAAAAACGATCTAAGCGTCTAGCTTCGTTCTTTCCTAAAACCTTATCCGCATCAAAATCTTGGACGATACCGGCAATTTTAGTCTTATGATTCGTAACATCAAAGGTATCGATAGTGGATATACCAGATTCTCCGTTAATCAAATTGTTCCAAAATGTTTGGATGTTGTTTCCTATAGGAGACACGATCCCCATACCGGTAATCACAACTCTTTCCACTTTTCATCCCTCCATATGAATAATTAACTTGTATTTTACATTTCTTTTATCCTATTACAAGTGATAGTTTATCCTAGTATAATTACTAATAGGTTAAATTGATAAGGTGAGGGGTTTTAAAAATGAATGATAAAACGAGGCTTGAAGCTTTGTCGACATTCTTAAAAGCAAAGCGTGCCCAAATTAAGCCAGAGTCTGTTGGTTTACCTGCGGGATCGCGGAGAAGGACACCTGGATTACGAAGAGAAGAGGTTGCACAATTAGCCGGTGTGAGTACCACTTGGTATACATGGCTAGAACAAGGAAGAGATATCAAAGTTTCTTCAGTCGTACTTGATTGTATAACTCAAGCTCTTCAATTAAATAATGATGAGAGGGACTATTTATATGACCTTGCATTAGAAAAAAAGTCAGACATAACAAATCAAGTAAAGAATCAATCAGAGCTAAGCCCTTCTTTAAAGCGGATACTAACCGAATTAACATATTGTCCGACTATCATTACGGATCGACATTGCCATATAGTGGGCTGGAATTTGGCAGCTGCTCATGTTTTTTTAGATTTTGAACAAATACCAAAAGAGCAAAGAAACTTGATTCGTTTAGTGTTCTCGAGAAAGGAATTAAAAGCATTGGCCGTCAATTGGGAACATTTTGCGAAGGGTTTTCTTGCTATTTTCCGTACCTATTATGGACACTATTTAGGTGATGAATGGTACAACCAATTTATTAAAGAGATGAGTCATTCACATCCAGAATTTCAGGATTTATGGCAAGAAAGTCAAGTAAGTAAGGCTCCAGAAATGATCATTGAATTCAGACATTCTAGAGCAGGGAAAATGTTGTTTAATTTAACATCTCTTCAGGTTCAAGGTGATATGGATTTACGGTGCAGTATCTATACACCAGTAGAGGAAACTGATACAGAAAAAAAATTAAAGCGATTAATGAAGAGGGTTTCGGTTGAAAATGTATAAAATGATTCTGTTATTCAATGATAGAGCTCTTTAGTTCAATAAAAAATGAGCAAGCTTAATTATAAAAAATAGGTATGTAATCAAAAGAAACGTTATTTTGATCAATCTTTTTTCAAAATAACGTTTCTTTTATATGCTGTTTTTTAGGGGATTGAAGCCTTACTGTTGGGGGTTTTATCCATAATACGGGGACGGTTCGCTTGCTACCTTTTTTGAAACCCGAGTAAACCGTTCTATTTTCTATTCTAGTACTATCCACCTATTTCCTAATTGTGAATAATCATTTAATTTAAAGAAAGAATGGCAAATTTAGGAGGGCAATATGGGAAAAAAGAGTAGTTGGTTGGTCCTTATGTTTGCGACAATCTTTTTCTTATTCGGATGTCAGGGGAATCAGGAAAATAGTCGTACAGCTGTTAAGGATACAAATGAAGCAGATGAACAACCAAAAGAGGAATCGAAAACGAAAGAGGATGAAACGGATCCGACGAATATTCAATTAAGCGGAGAAGTCGTAAACGAAAATGGGAAGCTTGTCGTCAAAGGCAAAAGTAATTTAATGGAAGGGACAAAAGTAGAAGTTGATTGGCTTGATCGGCCATTCTCTGTACGGAATCCAATTTGTCTTGTTTGTGATAAGGAAGCTGTTGTCGATAAGAATGGGGATTTTACATATGAAATACCGACAGATTTAAAAAACTTTGGATATATTTTTGTAACGATTCAAGCCCTTCTTGGAGGAACAGGGCAGGCAGATGAGATTGTGGCTGTTTATGGTGAGCATGGGGAGAACTTGAAAGGTCCTTTTGTTTATAAGTATGAAATAGGTGCTGAGGAATATCAAAAGATTTATTCTTCCATTCTTGTCTTGCCTAGTGGAAAACAAACCGAGTATCCAATTGAAACACCAAAAAGGGAAAAGCCTCCAGAGGATTACGGAAGCTCGAAGGTATGGGTAGAGACAGAATTAACGAATGACCATTATTATTTCTATGTAAAAGGGAAATCAAACCTATTAGAGGGAACCGAATTGACAGCTACCTACTACTCTTCCGAGGACGCTGCTGTTGCTCAAAATTGGGTCAGTTCAACAGCTAATGTCGTAAGTGACGGGACGTTTTCATTACAGATTCCTTATGATAGCATCACAGAAAATGGCTATATCATGATTTCATCAAAACCGAATAATGGGCATATGTTGAAAACAAAAATGAAAGAAATTTACGGGGAGCATTTCGAAAAAATGAGCGGTGAGCAGGTCGTTCCAAATGAGGAGGATGGAAATGGGAAGATGATTGAAGTCGTCCTTCATCCGAAGCCGCCAACCGTTAAAGCTCCAGAGAAAACAAGCATTACCACTGATGGAGAAGAAACAAAAATTCAATTGCCTGATGACATTTTATTTGATCACGATCAAAGTGAATTGAAGCCTGATGCACAAAAAACAATGAATGAGCTTATTCAATCATTAGAAGCATTGAAGGCAAATACAGAGATTCAAATAAATGGGCATACCGATAATACAGGTGATGACCAATATAATCTAACATTATCAGAAAAAAGAGCAAAATCAGTCGAAGCCTATTTACAGCAAAGTGGCAAGGTTGACCATATTAAGATAAGCACTACAGGATATGGGGAAACTAAGCCGATCGCATTAAATGACTCGGAGGAAGGGAAAGCGAAAAACCGTCGAGTAGAGATTGTGATAAATCCAAAAGAGTAAAGGTAGGACGGTTCTTCTCATTCCATTTTGGGAGAGAGAACCGTTTGTGCTGTTTTGGAAGGTTGATAACGAATGATCTTATATTTTTTAGAGCCAGAAGTATCTGGTGGTCATGGTAAACAAACGATTTATGGAACAGAAGAAAATGTGCAAAAAGAAGGTATATCAGCGAAAGTAAAGTACTTGCATTATGAGTTTGAAGGATGGCTTGGTGATGATCTTATAGAGTCAACACCAGCCTTTATCGTTTCAAGCTATCTAGAATATGAACTAAAAAAGAGCGAATTTAAAGATTTTAAATT
>NZ_CADEPK010000355.1 GCF_902829255.1 Metabacillus niabensis
CATTTTTAGTTTTCTTTGAGTGAATCTTTTCTATACTCCTTGTAAATATGTTAGCTGGTAGCTAAACATATTATTCAAAGATACTAATAAAATCTAAATCCTTTCCTTTTTTAGTACAAATCACACTTATATTCTATTTAGTAGATAAAAAATCTTTAACCATATAATAGGCAGATGCAGTAAATAGCTGTGTTTTGATTTTATTATTTTTTATCGCCTTTCCCATTTCAATAAAATCCATTAAAACAATTTCTATGTCTTCATTTTCATCTAAGTCTTGGTCATATCCTTTAATTGCATTCTTAATCAAATAAGTAATCACTTTATTGTTTTGCGTCGAAGGATTAACATAAAACTCTCCTAATTTTATTGGGACAGTATTGGAAATGTACCCAGTTTCCTCCCTTACCTCCCTAAGTATCCCTTCTTCAAACGTCTCATCCGCTTCGATTATTCCCGCAGGTATCTCTAAAAAGAAGTCATCTCCTGCATGGCGATATTGCTTAACAAGAACGATCTTCATATCATCTGTTAAAACTACTGCATTTACCCAATTAGAAAATTCATTTACATAGTAATTCTCTATTATATTTCCATTGGGAAGTTTGCACTTATCACTTCTCAAATTACCAAAAGGAGTTTTATATAAATACGTTGATTCTAACTTCGTCCATTTTTTCATATCATTCTCTCCTTTCTTTATACTTGATTGTTCAATGAAACTTACTTTGTATAGGTTTCACTAAAAGTAGTTAATTTCCTTCTAGTAACTTTAATTTCTATCTGAGATATATAACCTATAGATAGTCGAAGTTCCCTTGCATTCTTATACTCCTTGGGAACATGTTACCCCTCCGGAAATAGAGGTCAATTGTATTAAGGAAAGTAAACCCATATAATGAATAATAACTTCCGATAAAGGTGGGTTTACATGCCTAAAATTGATAATATGCTGGCAATTCTATGGATGCTTAGTTCAAATAAAAAAGTGACTGCAAAACAAATTTCAGAAAAGTTAGAGATTCATATAAGGACTGTGTATCGTTATATTGATACACTTTCAACAAGTGGTGTACCGATCATCTCAGATGCAGGACATAACGGTGGTTATACGTTATTGAATAATTTTATTGAAGCTCCTCTTTTTTTTGATAGTGAGGAGCAAACCGCTTTATTTCATGCAGCTGTTTTTGCTGAGGAAGCAGGATATTATGGAGGCGAAGCACTAAGCAGGGCTATTTCAAAGCTAAGCAACTATTCAAATGAAGAGCAGGAAACGAAGTTAAATCAGCATTTAACTAGTCTTGAAGTAATACATCGATTACGCTCCCTCACTGTTGAACCTTTTTTAAAGGATTTGGAGGAGGCCGTAGCTGATCGATATTCTATCAAAATGCTATACCATAAAAATAACGAAGATCAATCAACGTATCGATTAATTGATCCGTACAGATTGATTTATTGGAATAATAGGTGGTATGTGATTGGATTTTGTCATCTTAGGAAGGATATCCGTAGTTTTAGAGTAGGAAGAATTGAAAATATAATGAGAACTGAAAATACGTTTACCGTGCCAGAAAATTTTTCAGCACGTGATTTTTTTATGAGAAACATCCTTCCAGCTATAGAAGATACGGAAGAGATGATTTCTTTAGTTGTCAGTGGAAGTACAACGGCGCTAGGTGATCTTTGTGAGCATTGGTTTTTAAGCCATTATTTACAGGAACGAACTTCAAACAAAGCAGTATTTCTTCTTGAGAAAAGTATGCTCGATACTTTTGTACCTAATTTACTTTTGCCATATGGTAAGTCCATTCAAGTGGTTGAGCCAATAAGCCTTAAGAAAAAGCTTATTGACGTTCTATCGGAATTAATAAAATTTTATCAAGGCTGATAACTTCGCTGACGCTAGCTGTCAGCGAAGTCATCTTATAATAGTCCATATCAATTGTGATTGGAGTGTTATTTGATGGAAACTAAAAAGGCTTATCTTTATGTATTTCATACAATGTCAGACTGGGAATATGGATACTTAATAGCTGAACTAACGTCAGGGAGATATTTCAAAAACGATATAGAACCTTTAAACGTTGTCACTGTTGGAGCTACTAAAGAAATGATCACTACGATGGGTGGACTGCACATAAAGCCAGATATTTCCCTTGATGAATGTACTCTTGAAAGGAAGGATCTGATCATTTTACCTGGAGGAACGACTTGGGGAGAAGCAATTCATCAGCCTATCTTGAAAAAAATTGGCGAGGCTTTAAAGCTTGGCACGATTGTAGCTGCTATTTGCGGTGCAACAGAGGGCCTCGCGAATAATGGATACCTTGATAGTAAAAAGCATACTAGCAATGACTTAGAGTATATTAAAATGGTCTGCCCTAATTATAAAGGAGAAACATTTTATGAGATAGAACCGGCAGTATCTGATGAAAATTTGATTACTGCATCAGGAGTAGCTCCGCTTGAATTTACAATGGAAGTACTAAAAAAGTTGGACGTATTTGCCCCAGATACATTGGAATCGTGGTATAACCTAAATAAAACGTATAAGCCCGAATACTTCTTTCAGTTAATGGAATCGGTTGATAGATAAGTTATCGACTAAAAAGTTTAGCTTAGTAGAAATATCATTATCACAGAAAGGGCAGATTTTCTAAAAAATACCCTAGAAACAACAGCACGTAAGGCAACTTTACTTATTAAAGTTGCCGGATAACCTTATTTGAACTTTTCAGGATTTCTACTTAGATAAATGAAAAATACGCTACTTCAACTCTTTAAAAATTTGATTATAGATTGAGACACTTGTTCCGGATGTGTTAATGTCACCATATGATCAGCTCCTTCAATTTCAATAAATTCTATGTTAGGAACCCGCTTGAATGATTCAGCAACTGCATAATTATCCGGAATATCCTCTGTTCCAATTATAAAAAGCGTATTTGCTTTAATAGCTCCAAGCCTTTCAATAGAAGGTGGATCAGACCAAATAATCTCAAAGGTTTTCCACTCAAATGTTTTTAATATATGCTGACGCATCATATCAATCATTAATTCACGATGTGGGCTATTCATCACAATCCGATTTGTCGGTACAGCAAGCGCTAATTGAACCATCTTCTCAACATTTGGTGCTGCCTCACTAACTTTCTTCATGCTATCTAGTAATTCTTTGGAGTAATTAAATCCTGTTAGTCCAGGAGCTATTAAAATAAGCTCAGATACTTTATCCGGGTAAGTTAATGAAAAATCGGTTGCTATTTGACCTCCCATCGAATGACCAATAATTACTGCATTCTCTATCTGAAGGTGTTCCAAGATAAGTCTTAAATCCTCAACATAATTAGCAGGCTTTAAGAGAGAAGGAGACTTTCCGGCACCTCGGCCGTCATAAGTAATCACCAAGAAATGCTTTGACAAAACTGTCGCAATATAAGTCCAGTCACGGATATCAGAACCACCACTATGAATAAGAATCAAAGGTTTTCCGCTTCCTTTAACTTCATAATATAAATCCACTCGAGCACCTCATCCCCTAATGTTTGATAATTCAAATACATTTTATTATCGACTGAACGGTTAGTCAATGAAAAAAGTGAAAATAACCTCTATTTTATTTCAAATTCCCACCTAGGATTGAATAAAAAAACCACCAAAATGGTAGCGACTTAAAGACAATCATTTATTTTTTCGTAAAAATAAAAACCCTATCTAAAATTAGGACAGGGTTAACATAAAATTGATTCATTTTTTTAATAACACTTAACCAATCTTAAACTTAAATATAGTGTCGCTTAGAAACTAATTCCTTTATCATAACATTCCTACTGCTCTATCATCTGAATAAGGTTTCCGCATGTATCGTCAAAGACAGCGATTGTAACATTACCCATTTTTGTTGGCTTCATAGTAAACTTTACGCCTTTTTCCACTAATTGCTCGTATTCTTTCTGAATATCTGCGACCCCAAACATTGTTACTGGAATCCCATCAGCAAATAGCTTCTGTTGATATTCCTTGGCAGCAGGGTGTTCATTAGGTTCTAGTAAAAGCTCGGTACCTTCTTGTTCGTCAGAAGAAACGAGTGTTATCCATCTATATGCCCCACTTGGAACATCATGCTTTTTTACAAAGCCAAGTGTTTTTGTATAAAACTCCAATGCTTTGTCTTGATCTTGAACGAATATACTAGTAATAATAATTTTCATCATATGTTTGCCTCCTTTGATTTTTGCGATGTATAGTTCTCCTCTAATGATCTTGAGTATCAAGTAGAAAAACTCATACATTCGTTATTAAATTACTATACCCATCCTTTCAGCAAATTTTTAAGTGGTTCTTTGTTAAACATAAGTACTCGATATTTTCCTTTTCGTTTTGAGATGACGAGCCCTGCATCCTCCAACATATTAAGATGCTTCGTTATAGCTTGGCGCGTAATCGAAAGGTTATGCTTCATAACGAGACGTGCTGTGAGCTCATACAACGTCAGCTCGTTGCGTTCAGAAAGTTCATCTAAAATAAGCCGTCGAGTTGAGTCGCCAAGTGCTTTGAAAATAGCGTCTTTATCCAAATCCATAAGTCGATTATATGCAACTATTTGGTTGCTTGTCAACCGTAAGTAACTTTTTAGTTGCATGATAAACTTTAAAATTACATAAAAGTAGTTTGAACCATTTAAGGAAAATAAATTCTGAACACATTCTTATGCAACTAAACGAAATTACTGTTGAATGCCATTTACAGTCCAGCTATCGTCTACCGGTAAAGGTTTCCACTATTTTCTTCGCACACTAATAAGGATTTATTCCTGAATTTCAGCTGCTCTGTTATATTGAATTTTTCAAATTATGAAGGTAAGCTCATGTGTTTTCGGGGTATTAGAAGGCGGACAAAAAAAGGAGGCCCTCACTTTTTTTTGAGAGGCCTTTGAGAATTTCTTGTATAAGAAGTCAAATCCATTTTAACATTTTGTCGAAGGATGTTCCACCGATTTTTGTTAAAAAGTAGGGCTGCTTATGCGGAGAAAGAATTTTTATGGTGTAACAATCTTATATACTAAACTCCACTTCCTTTAATATAGAAATGCTGCTATCATTTTTATTTTTCTTCTCAACTTGACATATCTAGAAATCTAGATATACAATTATGCCCATGGAACCTATTGATGTATTTAAAGCCTTATCTAACGAAACACGATTAAATATTTTAAAGTGGTTAAAGGAACCGGAGAAGCATTTCCCAAAACAAGGCGCTCATCTACCTAAGGAGGTAAGCTATAAAGGCGGAGTATGTGTTGGGGATATTCAGGAAAAAGCAAATGTTTCTCAATCTACCGTTTCTAGCTACTTAAACATGATGCAAAAAGCAGGTCTACTTGAATCAGTTCGCCATGGTCAATGGACCTATTACAGACGTAACGAAGAATTTATTGAACAGTTTGCTAAATATTTTAAAACAGAGATCTAATCTTTGTTGATTTCTGTTTTTTTTATTTCTTTATATCTATTATTCTAGATATATAATTATATGGAAAAGGAGATATTACTCAATGCGTTTTATAGCTTATTTTCTGGCCTTATTGGCTGGTGCAGCGCTTAGCTTTGAAGGAGCTATCTATGCTGAACTTGGAAAAACA
The DNA here is from genome assembly GCF_902829255.1 of Metabacillus niabensis. Classification (GTDB taxonomy): domain Bacteria; phylum Bacillota; class Bacilli; order Bacillales; family Bacillaceae; genus Metabacillus; species Metabacillus niabensis. Next base: position 5,648 of record NZ_CADEPK010000355.1, read on the forward strand.
ATCGGACAAATTGAAACAAGTTTTTATAACTTCTTTATGGGCACTATCATTATGGGGCTATTGTGGCTCTTTTTTGGAAAAGGAAAGCTTTCCTATACATTTGAAGCACCTAAATGGTCATTACTTGGGGGTCTTTTAGGTGTTGTTTATTTAACCTCTATTGTTGTAAGTGTTCCATTCGTTGGTGTTGGGATCTCCATGGTTGCTGTTATCATCGGGCAATTGGTAATGAGTATGGTTATCGAGCATTTTGGATGGCTTGGTAGCATGAAAACGCGGATTAATAAAGAAAAAATATTTGCCGTCATCTCAATGATTATCGCACTTATATTAATTAACTAGGAGGTTATAACTTTGGGTTTATTCATGATTTTATTCACATTGCTTGGCGGTATTACATTAAGCGCACAATCATCTATTAATGGTACATTTAGTCGAAAGGCAGGAACAATAGAAACAACATTTTTAACCTTCCTCACCGGAACGATGTTTCTTACTATTTTCATTTTATTTTTTGGCAGTGGAAATGTGTTCGCATTACTAGAAGCACCTAAATGGCAATTAAGTGCAGCATTTTTAGGAACTGCGTATTTACTTCTAACTGTCATGGCAGTACCAAAAATTGGGGTTATCGCAGCCAATATTGCTGCTATAGCTGGTCAACTTATAATTGGTGTCATCATTGATCATTTTGGATGGTTCAATAGTCTAGTTATTGAATTAGATGTTAAACGAGTTTTCGCGTTACTCTTTATGATAATTTCGCTTTATTTTATTTATAAAGGAAATAAACGCTCAAGAGAGGAAACAAAAGCAGAGAATGTTTCAATAACCTAATATGGTACACAAAAAAATATAGAGAAAATACTAGGTTTCCAATTTGAAATAGGCTTTATGATGAAAAGGAAATCTTTGAAGAAAATGTTATAAGTAATATAACTAATTGACGGTGACTCAAAAAGGTCTGACCCCTCCAAAAACCACTGATATATAGTAAACTAACCACATCATAGTCTATATATTATGTTTGAGGGGTCTGAACTTTGATTTTAAGGTTTGTTACTTTTTTTCTGAGCTTTTTAACCCTTCCAATAGATTCGTGATTGTAGCAATTGTGTCTTCTAAGGAGTTTTTATCATCTGGATTATCTGCTATCCAAAGGGCTGCTTCATTCATTGCTCCCGACAGACAGTGAGTCATCGCATCAACAGACAGGAACGGCTTCAAATATCCTTGATTTTTCATATCCTGTAATTGCTCGCGTAAATGCCTCATTGAATTTTGTTCATCCATTAACCTAAAGATCTCCCATCCTAGAACTGCTGGACCATCAATAAGAAGGATTTTTAGGTTTTGTTCTTCAACTGCAGCTGATAAAAAGACTTTACATCCAATTAATAACTGCTCCCACGGGTCTTCACTTTTTAATGCCTCTTGTTCAACACGCTCCCCCACTTCCTTTTGTACTAGTTCAAAAATCGCTAAAAATAGTCCCTTTTTATTTTTAAAATGATGATAGAGAGCACCTCTAGTTAAATTTGTCTCTGTAACGATTTCTTCTAAAGCTGTGTTAGCAAATCCTTTTTCTGCAAAATGCTTTCTTGCAGTTGAAAGTAATTTTTGTACGGTTGCATCTGTTTCTATTTTATTTTTTCTCATAATTATGCCTACCTATATTGTGAGTTATTTATTAATTGCTTGATTGAATTCAGAAATTATTTCTCAGACCATATTTCCTCATTAAATTGAGAACGATACGTCTCATTAGGCGGTATGATTTGAATCACATCGATTAAAATGCCGTTCGGGTCACACGTGATGAAATGTCTTTGACCAAAATCTTCGTCTTTCATCTCCTGGATGATGGGCAAGTTTTCACTAAGAATTAGTCTTTTATACTCGTCATCAACATTATCAACCTCAAAATTAAATAACATTCCCTGTGCTGCTTTACGGTAATTTTCTGGAATCGTATGATGGTGACTATCAATAATAGCGAGCTCGTAAGGAATTGGATTTTCATTTATTTTTAAGCTCACATACCAATCTGATTTGAAAACAGGTGTAAATCCAAAATTCATTTCATAAAATTCGGTAGTCTCTTCTAATTTTTCGGATAAAATAACTGGATAAAAGCTATTAAGCAACACAACCATCTCCTTTTTTCGTTTGATTCATCTTAACATACATACAGTATGTATGTAAATAACTATTCAGCTTCCTTTCGTTTACATAAGTGTTAAAAATGGCATGAGGTTATTCATTTGTTTGTCGTATTAGATATAAATATAGCTAAAAAGAAAAGAGCGCATTCTTTCCCAATGGAAGATATACGCCCTTAGTAGATTAATCAGTACAGTTCGATAACTATTATTAATCAACATCTCTATAGATCATTTTGCATATTTGCGTCTTACTCATATACTACGCATTTTTTCCACTCAACTTTTGATAAAGGGACATTATGATCCAAATAGCGGTTGGAAATGCCACTGCTCCAAGTATCATATATACTAAGATGAAAACTGAACTGCTTGAATTATCGACAACAAAGAAAATTAGAAAAGCAACGAAAATAAGGAATAATATTGCTAAACTTTTTATAAGTGTGGTTAAGCCCTTTTTCCCTTCTGCTTTCCATTTATTATTGTATATTGCAAGCATAGTCCAAGAGGTCGGAATGGCAATGACACTAAGAATGCCAGCTATGATAGTAAGTGTCATTTGTAAAGAGCCTATGCTTATAAATGTTCCAAGCCATGCAAGTGCTGTTATAAATATTAGAGTTAATGCGAACCATTTTATCGCTCTTCCTGAGTTATCATGCTTTTCAACCAGTGTCTCACGATCACTATAAATAGGCTTTGTACCAAGCAATGCACGAAATAAGTGAACATCTCCTTCAGATGCAATATGCGTCCATCCGGAGGAAGAAAAAAAGTCAAAATACTCTTCTGCTTCCCCCTCGTTTATTGAACGATAATCGACACTATAGATATAATCCATGCTTTTTCCTTTTTCAAGAATATACCCCATAAATTTAAAATCACTGACATGCCAGCCTTTTAAAGAAAGTCTTCGTAATTTTTCCATATCCTTCTTCTCAGAAAAAGCTAACCCACCTGATATAACATACTTTGTTTGCCTCATTCTTCAACCTCCCTTAATCCCATTTCCGCAAAATCAATCATCAGCTTTCTTAGCTTCACATTTTCTTCCAATACTGCTTTCCCTTTCTTAGTAAGCAGATAGGTTTTTCGTCTAGGATCAGATTCATCATACAGATAAATCCACTCTTGTTTTAATAACTTCTTAATAATCGTATACATTGAAGCAGGCCCTATTGTTATTGCTCCTTTTGTTCGCTCTTCAATCAGGCTCATAATCGCGTAACCATGCCTAGGCTTAGTTAACGTAGCCATAATATAAAACATTGAATCTGTTAATTGCTCAGTTGTTTTCAATCAAACACCTCCTATATCTTTTTATGATATATCACTTTATGATACATTTATTTAAATTCAATATATCACTTTATGATATATCTGTCTACAGCTATATCACAAAATGATATATTTATATGTGAAAAATTCCTGTAAGAATTAGGAAGGACTGCAGTATAAGCTTTGGCTAAATTTAATAATATGGTTTCCATTTACTTTCTACAACTAGTCCTCTTTAGTTGGCATCAACGATATTTAAATAGGATAAATAAAATTTCAACAAACTAAAAAAACCCTTATTCAGGGCTAGAAAATTGCTTGAAGAAATTTTTAATTTCATCAATAGTTATACCAATTTCTAGTGCAGATAAAATTAAATCCTCCCACTCTTTGTCTAGTAGTATTATTTCATCTGATTTTTGATTCATATTTTCCCCTTAAATATATATTTAATATACATCTTTAAGGTGAATTATCGGATATCCTAATGTAAATATCAACCATTTTTGGTCGACAAATATTATTCCGTATTTCGTTAGATTTTTAGAAAATCGTACAGATGAAATGTCGTAATTCGTAATTTTATTCAAAGTCAAAGTAAAGCGATACTTCGATAGTGATGTACCGCTCCCCTTATCTTATTATTGAAATCCGACAATTTGGTGTGGGATATATGGCTCTTCTAAATATGTAACCTCTTCAGGTGTTAAACGAACAGAAAGCGCAGCAACAGCGTCTTCGAGATGAGATTTTTTTGTTGCCCCAATAATAGGAGCGGTTATTGGTTCTTTTTGCAATAACCAGGCAATGGCGATTTGAACACGCGGAACACCATGCTTTTCTGCAATTTCTGCAACACGTTCAACAATTATGCGATCGGCATCTGCAGTGGCATCATATTTAGATTTTTGCACTTGGTCAGTTTCAGAACGATGAGTTGATTCTGACCAATCACGAGTCAGCCTTCCTGAAGCGAGTGGGCTATAAGGAATAACGCCGATTTTTTCCTCTTTACAGAGCGGGAGCATTTCCCTTTCCTCTTCACGGTAAATAAGATTTAGGTGATTTTGCATTGAACCAAAACGAGTCCACCCGTTTTTCTCTGCTACATGTAAAGCCTTTAAAAATTGCCAAGAATGCATAGCAGAAGCACCTATATATCTTGCCTTTCCTGCTTTGACTACATCATGCAACGCTTCCATCGTTTCTTCAATTGGTGTATTGTAATCCCAGCGATGAATTTGATAAAGATCAACATAATCTGTTCCTAATCTTTTAAGGCTTTTATCAATTTCAGTCATTATCGCTTTACGGGAAAGGCCTCCACCGTTCGGACCTTGCTGCATTGGAAAATATACCTTTGTGGCGAGAACAATTTCATCTCGATTTGCATAGTCCTTTAAGGCTCTGCCAACAAATTCTTCACTTGTACCGTCAGAATAGACATTTGCTGTATCAAAGAAATTAATCCCTAAATCAAGAGCCTTTTTAATGATTGGACGTGTGTTTTCCTCATCAAGCACCCATGGATGAACCCAACGTGTTGCGTCACCAAAGCCCATACAGCCTAAACATATCCGGGAAACATCTAAACCTGTATTACCGAGTTTTACATATTCCATTTTAAGCTCCTCCATTTCAAATCAATATGGCTTCATTGCTCAGCTATCTCATTTTTACTCAACCAATTTTCAATTTTTTTAAGTGCTTGATCCTCATCATCTCCCTCAACCTTTATTGTGATTTCAGAGCCTGGATTCATTCCAAGTGACATCACATCAATTATTGAATCTGGGGTGTTTTTTAAGTCAATGGACTTCTCTTCATATTCCAGCATGACCTTTGATGTGATTTTACAAGCGCCTTTGACTAATAGGGTTGCTGTACGAGCAAAATGAATATTGTTTTTTTAGTGTATACTTTTTCTCGATCATATGCTTCGCTACCTTCAATGGGTGTTTATTTCTATCTATTGCAAATTATGAATGAAAAAAGGTAGGAACCGTTATCAAAATCCTCTCAAATGATTGCCTAATCCTCTCACATTCCTTACTCAATTAAAATGGATAGATTATAATGAAAATAACAATAGATTGACGGAAATAAGGAGAATCGACATGTCAGAGAGAAGAGATGAACAGCAAAACGAGCTAGTCCAGCTGATTAAGCGGTATTCGAGTGAAGACGGTTGTCATGCAACTTGCATTCCATCACTATTTGTCATTAGTGAATCACATGTTACTGAGCCAGTTTATAGTGTATACAAACCATCCTTTTGTTTGATTGTTCAAGGGGAGAAGGAGGTTTTACTTGCGAAGGAAAGCTTTAAATATGGTCCAGGGGATTATCTTGTAGCATCCCTTGATTTACCAGTGACTGGACAAGTGATTAACGTGTCTTCAAACGCTCCGTATTTGGCGCTTAAGCTAGAATTTACACCAAGTCAAATCCTAGAGATTTTAGATGATGCTACGATTCAGGTTGGGCCAGAAAAACGTACAAATCGCGCTATGTTTGTTAGTCAGGTAGAAACATCTCTACTAGATGCAGTCATTCGATTAGCCCGCTTGCTCGACAATCCAAACGATATCCCTGTCCTTGCTCCGATCTTTACGAAGGAAATACTTTATCGGGTTTTACAGGGGCCATAGAGGGAAGCTATACGTATCATATTAGAGAAGTAATTGAGTTCATCAAAAAAAATTATAACGAAACAATTCGTATCGAAGAACTTGCCGAAATAGCTAATATGAGTGTCTCCACACTTCATCGGCATTTTAAAGAAATTACTGCTATGAGCCCGATACAATTTCAAAAACATATAAAATTACAGGAAGCACGTAGAATATTGTTATCTGAAGCAACAGATGCTGCTGATGTTGCCTTTCGGGTAGGCTACGAAAGCCCATCACAATTCAGCCGCGAATATTCCCGGATGTTTGGTTTCCCACCTAAGGAGGATATCACCCGACTGAGAAACAAATATGAGAAAAGAATGAATGCTTGATTCGTAGAGCAATGATTTTTATGGTGATTTTACAAATTTATCGTTGAATTTAAAAAAGCGTCACCACTTACTGCAGTAACGCCATTTGATTAAAGATGCTTGCCTTATCTCCACTGCTCCAATGAACATTGGTGAAGATTACCAAAGAACATAGCTCTATCCAATCGGTTTTAATATCAAAGTGAAAGCTATTTTATTCCTAAGAGAGAAAATAGCTTTCACTCATACTAAAATTGATTGGCTTTTAATTATTTCAATATTCTCCTTTAATGACAAAAAATGAGCCCCGAATTGTTCCAGCTAGTTTAGATCTCTGCCTAGCAAACTTAAATTTCTCTTCTAACTCCTTTGGTACATCCATCCCTTCAGAAAGCTTAAAACCAACGGCCCGCTTCTTAGGATCATCAACCGTATACATGACATTGACCGCAAGACCATCCTCATAAAAGACGTAGGCAAATTTGATATTTTCCACTTGAAAACGCGACGTTTCTAACGGTTTGGTCGCAAACTCAATATCACGTTCTTCCTTCAAAATTCGGTTCACATAATCAAGTGTCTCTTGACTTTCGCTAGCTGGTACAATCGTAAATTCATGCTTGTATTTGTTCATAAAGTAACGGGCTTCATTCGCACGTAAACCAGCAAGTGCTTCTACTACAGGTGAAGATTCTAAACCAACTGTCGACACATTTTTAAAATCTACGATATATGACATTCCCATCCCTCCAATTAACTCTTTATTTCCTAACAACAGGAATCCAGATTTCGCCAAAAACTAAGCCGTTTCGCTGTCCCATCTCAACTATTGCATTTGGTCCACCAACATAGGCAAAATCCTTTGCTTCTGGCAAGACTTGCCCAAAGGCAATACCTGTAAGGATATTATTTAATTCTTCAGCCGTGTTCCCTTCACCTTTAACAATTAAGTATTCTCCTTTAGGAAATTGGATAACTCTAGCTTCCTCTGGTGCAGGTTCAGATACCTCTGTCATAACGCCAGCATAATGCATCATTTTGTTATTCACTGCTTCATTTACAGCAAAAACATAGTCATTTGTCGCTTTCGCTTTTAAAGCATCAAGTCTTCCATCTTCGGTGAAGGCCTTCCAAAAGTCTGCCTTTTCCTTGTTAATCCCAGCATAGTCTGTGTAGTCACTCTTAAGCTCAATTCCAAAACCTAAAACGATAAAGCTGTCTTTTTCTACTAAAGTATAATTTGTCATATTCAAAACCTTCCTCTTCTTTTGATGATCAAATGACTTGTATTCACCACTTGATAGCTATATCATAAACTTAAATCATGTCAAAAAATGATACTGTTTAGGAGTCCAAATGAAAAAAGTTGAACGGATTAATACGATTATGCGTTATATCAACAACCGCTCCCACTTTACAATTTCTGAAATCATGCAAGAATTTAATATCTCTCGTTCGACAGCAATACGAGATATTAGAGAGATTGAGGCCATGGGGATGCCACTTGTCGCTGAAGTCGGCAGGGATGGGGGTTATTCTGTCATGCACAACTCTGTCCTTCCAGAGGTTCGCTTTACTGATAATGAGGTCAAGGCTCTTTTTATTGCCTTTATGGCCACAAGAAATCAACAGCTCCCCTTTTTAAAGAGTCGACATTCTTTAGCTGAAAAATTACTAGGCATGATCTCAGAAAACCAGCAGGATGATCTTGTTCTTTTAAATCAACTCTTACTATTTGAAGGAACTAATCCAAATAATCCCGACCTCCTTGACCTGTCAGACCTACCACATCCGATGTTAGAAAAACTCATCCAAATCCTTCTCTCAGACAGCTATTTATTGATTACCATTGAAGAAGAGAAGGTATTAAAGTCTTATCCGATCTATCTTCTGCACCTCTATCATGAAAAAAGCCTTTGGCTGATTGAAGGCTTTGACTTAAAGGAAGAAAAAAAGCGGATTTTTCCTGTCGACAATCTCACAAGTGTCAAACCCTACAAGACGAAAGAAAGATTAAGTAAGAAAAAGATTTTAGAAAAGCTTAGTAAGCAAGAAGAAAGAATCAACCTTGTACTTGAACTTGGTCCAAAAGCGATTGCCCAGTTCAAAAAGTACCATCCTTTTAAAGTATCTATTTCCTATACTAATCCTTACCAAACAACAGCCCTTTTAAAAACTTTTATTAATATAAAGAAGCCTGAAGAATTAAGCGAAATGACAAATTGGCTACTTTTCCTAGGTGAGGACATCAAGGTCAGGGAAGTTCCAGAAGAAATTTTAGAAGGTTTAAAAGAGAGAATTTGCATATATGGCCCATAAGTAATGGCTAGCATAATGAAGTTGATTTCATTTTTAGAAAACATATCACTAAAAACACCTATAAAATAAAATGAGGTTGGGACAAAAGATTTTCAACATAATGAAATCCGAACTATAATTTGGAATTCTGCTTTAAACTTCGTGTACTTTTTGTAAGTAGCAATACTTGTATACATTGTTGCTTTTTACTAGTAGTCGTTCTGGTTGATTTCCGCTACAGTACTCGCTCTGTCTCTTATACACATTCTGACGCTGCCGACGATACTCCTTGTGTAGATCTCGGTGGTCGCCGTATCATTAAAAAAAACTTAAGGGGGATTAGATATAGCTATGAATAATAAAGTGATATTAATTGTTCAAGCTCTATCACATTTTTTTGTTCAAAAGCATCCTTGTCCTCTTTTAAAGGGGATAGTGCTAATTCAATTAAATATTTTCTCGGTTCATTTTGATGAATTAGTTCGTTTTCAATAAAATCTAATAGCTCGATATATTTCTCGCTTTTTTGATGCTGAAATATATCCTTTTTTAAAATTAAAATGGTATGAGACAGTCTTTCCGTAAAATTTGTTTCAGTAATATTGTTAGTTTGCAATAACTTCTCTAGTAGCTCCGGATTAGTTAATTGCTCGTTTGTTTCTGCGAGCTCCTCGACGATATTTTCAATTCTCCTCACACTATAACGAACAACTTTATAAACGCTTGAAGGTGTATTATGGTTTACTAAGTAATATTTCATCATATGCGAAAGTATCCCGAGAAACATTAACGCACAATCTAGTAAGTAAGGTTTTTTATCAGTACCAAAGATTTCGGTGAACCGTTGAACAATCCAATGATACATCCTTAATTGTCCCTCATTAATAAATTGTTTTAATTCAATGTCCTTTGAAACAAGAACTTCCTCAAATAGATTAAATAATTTATTTTTTTTATTAGTATTTAATTGTAATTCAATTTGTTTAATAAATAACTCAATATCAGAAGGATCTTGTCCAATTAGGATTTTGTTTCGTTCTTTTTCTAGCTCATTGTATATTTCTTTAAAAATAGCGATTAATAATTCGTTTTTAGAAGAAAAATAATTATAAAACGTCCCTTTTGATATTCCGCTGTAATCCAATATGTCTTGAATCGAAGTTGCCTGAAATCCTTTATCAACAAACAATTGATGAGCCATTTTTATTACATGTTGTTTCCGATCGTTCATTTTATCACCTTTTATAATCATAATCCTTGACACTGAATATTGATACATTTATACCACAAGTACAATCTATATCATATCTTATTTATTAGGTTTTAACAAACTTTTTACATAATAGTAGGATTTAATTGTTGAAATAATTGTACCAGTAGTATATGATATAGCTTGCGTTTAAAAAACGGAAGTATAAATAAATGAACTCTACGTATAGAGGGGGAAATAAATATGGAACAACGAGAGAAACAAACAATCCGACCTAATTATGGAATCCTTTCGATTCTTATGATCGGTGCTTTCATTTCATTTTTGAATAATACATTATTGAACATTGCGCTACCATCAATAATGAAAGATTTGGATATTAATACATCAACGGTACAATGGCTAACGACTGGATTTATGTTAGTAAATGGAATTATGATTCCAACAACTGCATTTTTAATCCAAAAATATTCAGTTCGCCGTCTATTCTTATCTGCTATGACGTTATTTTTAATCGGTACAATCATAGCTGGTTATACTAGTTTCTTTCCAATTTTATTAGGAGGAAGAATGCTTCAGGCTTCTGGTTCAGCAATTATGATGCCGTTACTAATGAATGTCATGCTCGTAAGCTTCCCTATTGAAAAAAGGGGAGCAGCGATGGGAGTTTTTGGTTTAATTTTAATGGCAGCTCCTGCAATTGGTCCTACTTTATCAGGGTGGATCATTGAGCATTATGATTGGAGAATGCTCTTCCACTTCGTAACTCCAATTGCTCTTGTTATTTTATTAGTTGGATTCTTCTTACTTAAAGATAAGAAGGAAAAAGTGGATATTAAGCTTGATTTCATTTCACTAATTTTATCAAGCATTGGTTTTGGTGGAATTCTTTATGGATTTAGTTCAGCTGGTGATAAAGGCTGGGATGACCCACAAGTATATTTGACAATTATTATTGGTGTTATTTCATTAATTACATTTATTTTACGCCAAAGAAAGCTTGAGCTACCTATGCTTAACTTTGGAGTATTTAAATATCCGATGTTTGCATTGTCATCATCGATTTCTATGGTCTTAAATATGGCGATGTTTTCAGGAATGCTCCTTCTACCGATTTATGTGCAAACAATTAGAGGAATTACTCCATTTGATGCAGGATTAATGATGCTTCCAGGTGCATTAGTTATGGCGCTAATGTCTCCGATAACAGGAAGATTATTTGATAAATTCGGTGGGAAAGTACTTGCTCTTACAGGGTTAACAATTACAACAATTACAACATATCTGTTTAGTACGTTAACATTTGATACAACCTATACATTCCTTATGGCGCTTCATGCGGTTCGTATGTTTGGAATTTCGATGGTTATGATGCCTGTATCAACAAATGGTTTAAACCAATTACCAGCACGCTTCTATCCACATGGAACGGCAATGAATAATACGTTGAACCAAGTATCTGGTGCAATTGGAACAGCATTATTAGTAACGATTATGTCTAATCGTACTGAATCTTCCTTAGCAACTTTAACTGCTGAGGCAAAGGAAAAGATGACTGGTCAACCAACACAAGAAGCACTTGCACAGATGCAACAGCAAATTGGTTTCCAAGCGATGATAGATGGTATAAATTTTGCATTCTTCATTTCAGCGTTTATCGCTGCTGTCGCGCTAATTCTGGCGTTCTTTATCAAGCGTTCAAAACAAGCTGAAGATCCAATGGGAAAACAACCGTCTGAAAAAAAGGCCGTTACAAAATTAGCTGAGAATTAAGTTATGAAACGCGTTATTCACGTTAAATAGTGATAGCGCGTTTTTTATCATTTATTATGAAGCGTGATATTTTACATAATGTCTATATTATGTTACATCTGAAATAGTAGGACAAAATAAATAGATTGTTGCACCTAGGATTAGGTCAATAGTAGGGGGCTACTTAATGGAACTAGGAATAAGCACGTTTGTTGAAACGATACCTAATGTTGTTACGGGTGAAGTTATCAGCCATGCCCAACGAATTCGTGAGGTTGTAGAGGAAATTGTTCTTGCCGATCAAGTTGGTTTAGATATTTTTGGGGTTGGGGAGCATCACAGAAAAGATTATGCAGCATCCTCACCAGCGGTTGTACTTGCTGCAGCAGCATCTCAAACAAAACGTATTAGATTAACGAGCGCAGTGACAGTGTTATCTTCTGCTGATCCAGTAAGAGTATTCCAAGACTTTTCAACATTAGATGCGATTTCAAATGGGCGAGCTGAAATTATGGCTGGAAGAGGATCGTTTATCGAATCCTTCCCACTTTTCGGCTATGATTTACAAGACTATGATGAATTGTTCGAAGAAAAGCTTGAATTATTGTTAAAAATTAGGGACTCTGAGAAGGTAATCTGGAATGGTAAGCATCGACCAGCAATTAATAATTTAGGTGTATACCCACGACCTGTGCAGGATCCCTTACCAGTTTGGATAGGTAGTGGTGGTAATTCAGAATCAGTTGTTAGAGCAGGTCTATTGGGGTTACCACTTGTACTTGCGATTATTGGAGGTAGCCCGGTACAGTTTGCCCCGTTAGTCGAGCTTTATAAAAAGGCAGTTGCTCATGCTGGACATGATCTTTCAAAACTTGCAGTTGCCTCTCATTCTCATGGCTTTATTGCAGAAGATACTGAATTAGCTGCAGATAAGTTTTTTCCATCAACACAACAGGCAATGAATGTCCTTGGAAAAGAACGCGGGTGGGGACAGTATACAAGAGCAAGCTTTGATGCAGCACGTAGCTTCGAAGGTGCACTTTATGTTGGTGACCCGAAAACTGTTGCTGATAAAATCATTCATTTACGTAAAAATGTTGGGATAACACGTTTTATGCTCCATGTTCCAGTTGGGACAATGCCACATGACGATGTAATGCGAGCAATCGAGCTTTTAGGAAAAGAAGTTGCACCAATCGTTAGAAAGGAAATTGCTAGATGGGAAGCAGAAAAACAGTGAAATAATTTCTTGCTTTTCTACAAACAGTTTCTAAATGATTATATTTAATCTTTATATGCTTTTAGATACATCACTAATTAGAAAGTGGTGTATTTTTTATGGCTTTTTATTTATTGATGCTTTAATTATCGACCTTTCATTAGCCGAAACATTTGCTTATCTAGTGAAATTTGGTTGATGATTATCATATTGTCTATTGATTTAAGAGGTAGATATTTAGTACTATGGAGTTTTAAAGGTGAATGAAATTAGAGCAACTTTGTTTAAGACTATAGATTTAGGTGAAGATATGATAAAAAAATTTGAATCCAGGAAAAATAGTATAGGTCGTAAGTATCTTTTAAGAACAGGATTTTCGGCAATCATATTTATTGTTTATATGCTCATTAATTTTATATATATAGTTGGAGTTATTAACGAGCATAAAAAAATCCAAAAAGAATTAGATAAACTAGACGAACATTTATCAGATTTATATATATCTGTTATCAACCAGGAAACAGGACAAAGAGGGTTTATTCTAACAAATAATCATGACTTTTTACAGCCGTATCATGAAGGAAAGGTTGTTTTCAGAGGACAAGAAAAGCAATTAAACCATTATCTTGATGTATATCCGCAATTTTCCGAGCATATACAAGATACGATTAAAAAGGGTGAATATTGGACTAACAATTACGGAGAACCACAAATTCAAATGAGTAAATTGGGAGAAAAGCCAAGTGAAGATTCTCTTAAAAAAGGTAAAATAGCATTTGATACTTTTCGGGAATCGTATCAAATTACACATCAATTTGTGGAAAAAAAGAAAATTAATCTAGAAAATGCTTTTTATAATAAATTAATCCTTATGTTCTCGTTAACCTCCTTATTTTCTGTTCTTGTTCTTCTCTTTATTTGGTACCGTATGTTTATAGAATTTAGGTCAATCATCACTCCAATTATTTTATTAAGTCATTGTGTGAAAGATTATACACAAAATATTTTTTCGACAAAGCCTCCTTTGTATAAAGCGAAGGATGAGCTTGGAGATTTAATTTCTAACATTGAAACGATGAGACTTGAGCTTGAAATGAATATGGATTATATGGAAAAAAAGGCCTATACAGATGGGTTAACTGGTGTTTTTAATCGAAGATATTTTGATAAAATACTTCATAATGAGTGGGAGCGTCAAAGACGATTAGCAAATAAAATATCAATTATTCTTTTTGATATTGATTATTTTAAAAAATTCAATGATAAATATGGGCATGTTGCTGGAGACTATTGTTTGAAAAAAGTAGCGGAAAAGATGCAGGAGCTATTTCACCATTCATCTGATGTTCCAGTTCGGTATGGTGGAGAAGAATTTGCAATTTTATTGCTTGAGCAGGAAGAGGAAAAAGTTTTATATAAAGCTGAACAACTAAGGAAAGAAATCGAATATTTAAATATTCCTCATGAAGATTCTAATGTATCTAATTGGATTACAATTAGTGTCGGAATTGCAACAGTTATACCAAATGAGCATCTTGAGATTAAGTCATTTATCAATCGAGCTGACAAGGCGTTGTATAAATCTAAATTAAGTGGACGTAATCAAGTGAATTCTTCCACCTACTAGAATTCTTATTTATAGGAAAAAAGAGTAGAAATTTATCTGAAAACTTAGTGTTCAAGACGAATAAAATAATTGAAATTAAGTTAATAATGTTTTTTACCTTAGGTGAGAAAAATTTTCGCGTGAGCATTATCATTAGGTTTATTCTTTAGCGAAGGAGGGGCTGTCTTGAGATGTGGAGCAAAATGTTTTTTGGTAGAAATAGAAGTAAAGGGAGATAAGGATATTAAATCAGTCAACGCAAGAACACCTGTAGAAGCAAGAAAAACGATTCGCAATGATTATGGAAGAGAGGCTGAAATTATATCAGTTACCGAAGCAAATAAGAATTGAATGTACATCAAAGACGAAGGAATTTATTGCAACTAGTATATTAACATTATTATTACTATCGTTTTTCATTGTTAATTTTTATGAAAAATACCTCTTTTCTTATATGTGGGTGCTATTTACCGCTGATATCTAAAATTTTGCTTTTTTAAAATATTTATGTTTGAAAGCATACTTAGCATTATAAATCTTTTAATAAATTCAAACGGTTAAGAATTAAGTAAGGATTTAATACGAGTTTCGTAGCAGGTATCATTGAGGGGCATACATGCAAAGTGTATACTTAACTAGTAAACTCATTAATTAACAGGAGGAATCATCGTGGTATTTAAACCTAAAGCTATCTTCTTAGATATGGATGGGACGATTTTAAATCATTATAATAAGGTAAGTTTACATACAAAAGAAATCATTGATGCTATACGTAATAATGGGACATATGTTTTTATAGCGACTGGTCGATCATATGATGAAATTGAAGCTGTAGTCCCTGAAGGATTCGAGGTTGATGGTTATATTACATCAAACGGAATGGCAGGATATATTGGGGAGGAGATTGTTTTCGAACATTCCCTTTCACGCGAATTAGTTGAAGCAGTAATTAACAAAGCTCGAGATTTTAAAATCTATTATGAGCTTTTCCCTTATGGAGCATCGCGAATTACATTAAAACAGGACAAGCAGTATGTTTTGGATGAAATACGTGATCCAAAACCAGAAAGTGTTGGAATTAATGAATGGCTTTCCCGTAAGCAAGCGATAAAAGAAGAAATTGATTGGGCAGAGGAATTAGTAGGGAATAAATTCTCTAAATTTTATTTTTTTGCTAGAACAAAGGAGCATATCAAGCAATGGATTAATGAGCTTGAGCAATTAAAGAAGGAAATTGACTTTTCAATGTCAACCTCCTCACTCCACAATGTAGAATTAATGGTTGCCGGTGTAAATAAAGCAACAGGTATTCAGCAAATGCTTAGAAGATTTAATCTATCAGAGAAAGACATTATGGCAATTGGAGATAGCAACAATGATATTCCAATGCTCCAATATGTGGGCTTTGCTGTTGCAATGAAAAATGCACCAGAACATATTAAAGAATTTGCCAATGAAGTAACTGATTTCACTTGTGATGAAGATGGTGTTTATCATTATCTTAAATCACGATTATTTTAGTAGTATAGATGTGAATTAATTTTTAGTAGCTGTCTTTGAATGAGAGACAGCTTTATTGTTTCAAAATGATTTTTAGTCTAAAAAAAGTAATCATTGTCCAATGCGTTTTATCTGTTAAATATTGATTATTATAGTGAAGTAAGTTGTTGGTGGGAAAATCATTCTTTGTTTCACCCTCCTGGTAAAAAATGAACTTTTAACCTAAGCATTTTGCCTGCATATACTTTTAATAGTACGGAAAATGTGATTGGTGGGATGATGATACATGAAAGAGCAGAGATGGTTAACATGTTATCCAAATAATTGGTATATTGCAGGTAGAAATAGTTTTTATGATGCAGGTAAGAGTATGGAAAATGTCGCTAGAGATCCTTTTACCTATCAGGATTCGAGGTGGCAAGGAACCTATCGAAGACAAATGAACACCATTTTAGCACAAAAAATTGGTGATGTTGATGGAGATGGGGTAGGTGATCACGTCATTCTTTCCGGTAGAAAAACACCAGATAGTCCATATTTACAAGATCTTACCTTGGTTGTACAAAATGGACGTACTCAAAAGCAAACACAAATCCCATTACAACATAATCAAGGTTATAATCCAACCTTATTTCTTGGTGACTTTACAGGTGATAGAGCGGAGGATATTTTAGTCATTTCTGACACGGGTGGAAGTGGTGGAACAATTTATGCAGAATTGTTTATGTACCATCGTGGACAATATAAAGAGATTTTTCATGATGAGCAATTCAATAAAAGGTTTAAGTATAATGTAGCTTATCAAGATCACTATAAAGTGAATGTAACTAGCCTTGAATTAAAGGAAAAGTATATTCTTGATTTACAGTATAAGGGAACTGAATATTTAAACGAAATATATACTAATCAAGGAAAGTTAAAGAAGCCGATCAATGGATGGGTCAATCCATTATCAGGACTTTATCCAATTGATTTTAATCGAGATGGGATTTATGAGCTTTTGGCCTATCAAAGAATTGCAGGTCAATACAATGCAGATTCATTAGGCTTTATTCAAACGACCTTAGCGTGGAAAGGGCAAAGGTTTGATCCGACAAGACAGGATATTGCCATTGTTGGTGGAGAATTGTAGAAATGTATGTAGATAAATACCTATTACCTAAAAAGGGAAGAAAAACGAATAAACTTTTCGAGAAATAATATTATATAAAAATGCATGACATATGTTAATTAAGTTGTAAGAAAATATTCCAAGCTTTAAAACTATTGTATCATAGTTTTAAAGCTTGACAGAATGCTATAGTTATTGTAGCCTAGTAAATATAAAATTGAATGAAAAATCCTCACTACTATGTGAGGTAGAGGCGCGATATTTAACAGTCTTAAGTGGAGTTTGAGAAGCAATGAAGCTTTTGAGAAGGAAATGTCGCCGAAGTGAGTAGGATTATCTCGGGACTACTTGCTGGGCCTGCAGTGAATAACTGTAGGACTGTCTCAATAAACTCCCCAGTTTATTGAGTTGTGCTATCTCATTTGGGAATAAGAGGGATTTAGGGCAACGACAATAAAGTGCGATCTGAGTTTATCTCGGGTCGCTTTTTGTATTTATATGCCTAATTAACAAGGAGGAGAAGGAAACATGAGAAAAAAAGTATCACTATTTTTCGTATTGCTATTATCAGCAATGATTGTATTAGCCGGTTGTGGATCAAATGATGATTCAAATGCAGGGAGCTCTGATAAAGATACATTTAAAGTAGGTCTTGAAGCAGGCTATGCACCGTTTAACTGGACACAAAACGATGATTCAAACGGCGCTGTGAAAATTGCAGGAACATCAGAATATGCTGGTGGCTATGATGTTGAAATTGCGAAAAAAATTGCCGATGGACTTGGGAAAAAACTAGAAATTGTTAAAACAGAATGGGATGGGCTTGTTCCTGCATTAACATCAGGGAAAATCGATGCGATTATCGCTGGGATGTCCCCAACGGCAGAACGTAAAAAGACAATCGATTTTTCTGATAACTATTACAAATCAAATCTTGTAATGGTCGTTAAAAAAGGGAGCAAATATGAAGGAGCTACTTCAATCCAAGATTTCAAAGGTGCGAAAGTAACTGCCCAATTAAATACATTCCACTACTCAGTTATTGATCAAATTGAAGGTGTTTCAAAGGAAACAGCTATGGACAACTTCCCGGCAATGCGGGTAGCGCTTGAATCAGGTATTATCGATGGGTATGTTTCAGAGCGTCCTGAAGCAGTAAGTGCATCTGATGCAAATGAAAACTTTGCAATGGTTGAATTCGAAGATGGCTTTGAAACTTCAGAAGATGATACAGCAATCGCAGTTGGTCTTGAAAAAGATAGTGAATTAACTGACAAGATTAACGAAATTTTAAAAGGTATTTCTGAAGACGAGCGTACAGAAATAATGGATGCTGCGATTAAAACCCAACCTGCAGCACAATAAAGCTGGGAAAAGTGCTCTCTCAAAAATAAAGGGTCAGATCACTGGAACAAAATATATAGAACCTAAGTTTTACCATTCTATATATTGATGTTTGTTACAGGGGTCAGACCCTTTTGAGACAGCCAATTATTACTTTTTTAGTGTATCGTGACAAGCGCGAGGCTAGAAGGGATAAGCAACATAAGAATGGAAGGTTTATCATACCTTCTATTCTTATGTGTCTTATTTTCTTAAAGCTATAAATAAGACGCTTGCACATTTTGGATGAAAAAAGGGGGAGAAAGATGAGCTTCGAGTGGATTATAAAAATTATCTCAGAAAACTGGATGATGTTCCTTAAAGGAGCAGGGATGACTCTTTTCATTGCTCTCATCGGAACAATTATTGGTGCAGCGATCGGATTATTTGCAGGGGTTATTAGAACAATACCAGTCCCTGAACG
>NZ_CADEPK010000356.1 GCF_902829255.1 Metabacillus niabensis
GATTATAGGTGTTCTAAATTATATGTATTTTGCTAAAGACATTGTTTCAACTGTTGTACTTTTATCCCTTGGTGTTATAGTTTCGATATTTAATCTAATTAAAAAAGAAATATACGATTGCTTTATTAAGTATTGAGATTGTTGTTGGTTTGGTAGGGTTATTTTCGTACATAGTTAATTCTGGCATGTAAAATTTCCCATCTTAAATTAACGGGTGCGTTATTGCTATATATGGTGATTTTTTTTTATTTAACTAACGGGGCAGCTTAGTGAATGAAAGAACTAATCGGAATTATTTGCTACATAATTATTGTGAAATAAATTAGTTTTTTGATTGGGAACTATATTTTATTGAGGATTACAAAGTACTCCCCAGTTATTCAAAATAAAAATTATATTAGAGGTTTTAGGTGGAAGAAATGATGAGGGAAATTATATAATCAAACATTATAACAGTAGAGGTTGAAGCAGTAATTTAATTTATTCTCACTGAATTCTTCACTGATTTATCGTACCGAGGGTATCCTACCTGTGTACGATTTTTTGATGTTTAAAGGTGAAATGTAAGTGATGTGAGAAGCTTTAAACTTTGCAAAAAGCCCAGAGCTTTGCGTATTTCCTATGCAAAGCTCTGGGCTTTATTTACATTATCGAACTGCCTTACAAGAATTTCTCTCAATAAGATCTGTATCTACAAATAGTTTAATTTTATCGTTTTCATTATTATCAATTTCTCTTATAAGTTTTTCAACAGCTAATAAAGCAATTCTATCTTTTTTTACATTAATTGTAGTTAGTTCGGGAGTAATTACTTGTGACTCAAAGATATTATCAAAGCCAATGATTGAGATATCGTTTGGAACTTGAATACTTAACTCACTTAATGATTTTATCACACTAATGGCCATATAATCAGCTTCACAAAATAGAGCTGATGGTAATTTGTTTATCTGGTCTTTAATTTTAATCTTAAATTCCTCTTGAGAAGTGATGACAGTTGGTGATATTGAAAAATAATTGTGTTCAGCAATCTTTAAATCATTTTCTTCCAATGCTTGTAAAAAACCTTTCCTTCTCATATCAAAATTATACATTCTAGTTGTTGATTCAACATAGCCAATATTTTTATGTCCTAATTCAATTAAATACTTTCCTGCCTGATAGGCCCCATAAATATTATTCATAACAACAAAATTCACATCTAGCGTTTCAAAACAGGTATCTAATACAACTAAGTTTGGTTGGACACTAGAAACAATATTTATTTGTTCAGGTGTTAAGTTTGTACCTAATAATAATATTCCAGCTGATTTTTGTTCTTGTTCTAATCTCGCTATTTCTTCTTTTAAGTTTTTAATACTTATGGCAGAAACAATTAAAGAATATCCATTTGAGCCAATTTGTTTATCTATATTGTTTATT
>NZ_CADEPK010000357.1 GCF_902829255.1 Metabacillus niabensis
TGATAAAACCTAACACGAAATAGATAAACGTTATTCTGTGAGAATTTTCACAGTCATTCGCTTGGATTATTGGTACATTACCTGAGGGAGGGATTTATATTGAACGAAAATGAAACCGTCTATGATTATTTTAACCGCCCCCTTCGTGACTTACGAATTTCAGTTACTGATAAATGTAATTTTCGTTGTACGTATTGTATGCCTGCGGAAATCTTCGGTCCAGATTACCCGTTTTTAAAACGGAATGAACTGCTCTCCTATGAGGAAATTGAACGATTATCAACCATATTTATTCAATCATTAGGTGTGCAAAAAATTAGGATTACTGGTGGAGAACCGTTAATGAGAAAGGATGTAGCCACCCTTATTTCACGTATAAGCAAAATTAACGGTATAGATGATATTGCGATGACAACAAATGGGGTTCTATTACCTAAATACGCTAAAGAACTAAAGGAAGCAGGATTAAAACGTGTATCAATTAGTCTCGATTCTCTAGATGATCATTTGTTTGGGAGCATAAACGGACGCGGCGTTCCTGTAAGTGCTGTATTAGACGGGATCGATGCAGCAGCTGCGGTCGGTCTTAAAATAAAGATTAATATGGTCGTTAAACGTGGCATGAATGAGCATGAAATTATTCCAATGGCAAAATATTTTCGAGAAAAAGGACATATTTTACGATTTATCGAGTTTATGGATGTGGGAAATTCAAATCAATGGAATCTAAAGGATGTCTTCTCAAAAAAAGAAATTATTGAGACGATTCATCATGTCATGCCAATAGAGCCGATAGAGCCTAATTATCCAGGCGAAGTTGCAACACGTTATCGCTACATTGGAACAGACGAAGAAATTGGCGTGATCTCTTCTGTATCAGATGCTTTTTGCTCTTCATGTAATCGTGCTCGTCTATCAGCGAACGGCACATTGTATACTTGTTTATTTGCCTCTAAAGGACATGATTTACGTGAAATAATTCGATCAACACATTCAGATCAAGAGCTAGCTGATGCGATAACAGAGATTTGGAACAAACGAAAAGATAAGTATTCAATCGATAGAAGTAAAAATAAGACTGAAAGAAAAAAAATTGAAATGTCTCATATTGGAGGATAATAGTCATGACCTCGTGTAATCTTAATCACTCTTTAGAGGACGTAAAGAAAAAATTAGAACAACAAGCCGAGCATTTAGAAAAATATTATAGCGGTTGTTCGCAATTTCTTGAAAATAACCCCACTCAGCAACAATTAAATGAATTATTTCATCTACTTAAAAAATACGACCTTGCTGATGAAGAGGAAAAAAGTTTACGAGAACGGAAAATCTATAAGTTAATCTCCCAAAAAAAAGGAGAAAATTAATAGACAAAAGAAGAATGGCTT
>NZ_CADEPK010000358.1 GCF_902829255.1 Metabacillus niabensis
ATACAAATCGTAATCATTACTATTTGATTCTACCGGTAAAATCTAAATGGTTCCAATTTATGTTTTATTCATATTGGATACTTGATAAAAAACATCAAATTCTCCCCTATTAAAAAGTTTACTTAAAAAAATGTTAGGAGTTGTAACAATGAAAACGAGATCATATTTACTAACCTCAATGCTTTCACTAGGTCTTTTATTAGCAGGCTGTGGTAATCAAGAAAATCAATCAACAAATGGTACAAGCAGTGATGCTAATTCTGACCGTAAAATAGAGGTTTATACAACCATTTTCCCATTAGAGGATTTTACAAAAAAAATTGGTGGTGATGAAATTACTGTAACCAGTGTCTACCCACCAAATGTTGACGCTCATACATATGAACCAACAGTTAAAACAATGAAAAACATAGCAGACTCAGATTTATTCATTTATTCAGGTGCAGGTGTAGAGGGTTTTGCAGAAAAGGCAGAACAAACCTTAAAGAAGGAAGACGTTAAAATATTGAAGGCGTCTGAAGGTATCGAATTATTAAAAAGTGCAGAAGAACATGATCATACACATGAAGACGAACATGCACACGAGGAAGAGCATACTCATGAAGGCGAAGATGCACACGAGGAAGAGCATACGCATGGAGGCGAACATGCACACGAAGAAGAGCATACGCTTGAAGGCGAAGATGCACATGAGGAAGAGCATACTCATGAAGAAGAACATCATCATGGTGATCACGATCCACATGTTTGGCTTGACCCAATTTATTCTATTAAATTAGCAGAAAATATTAAAGATGCATTAATAGAAATAAAACCGGAGTCAAAGGATATATTCGAAGAAAATTATGCAAAACTCAAAGCTGATTTAAATGACTTAGATAAAAGATTTCAAGATACTGTTGAAAACACAAAGACAAAATACATTTTAGTTTCCCATGCTGCTTATGGTTACTGGCAGGAAAGGTATGGTATTAAACAAATTTCAATTGCTGGTCTCTCTCCTTCTCAAGAACCTAGCCAACAACAACTTACTGAAATTATCAAAGAATCAGAAGAGCATAATATAAATTACGTTTTATTTGAACAAAATGTACAATCTAACGTAGCAAAAGTCATTCAAGATGAAATTGGTGCTAAGTCGTTAACCCTTCATAATCTTGAATCAGTGACAGAAGAAGATATTAAAAATAAAGAAGATTATTTCAGTATTATGGAGAAAAATATTGAAACACTTCAAACTGTGTTAAATGAATAAAATAATGAAAAGTTAGAGGAGGTATGATATCCATCGTACCTCCTCTAATACTGAGTGGACAAGGTAAACCTTTATTTTATAGACGTTGACTCTCCTACTTACAAATGAGCTTTTGTGTCGTAATATCGGAATAAATATTCATTCCATTTGTTTTTACAATCTGAATGACATCAATAAACTCTTCACTTTGTGGTAAAAAGTCTAGTAACAGATTTTCTTTATCTTTGAGCCATTCTGGATGGTAGATGACATCCTTTTGCCCAGCAAATATTGCGACATAAAAAATTCCAGACTCAACTAAATCCTGAAAAAAGTGACTTCCGTAAGATAATTCTGGCATGAAGCCTTCTTCTTGGGAAGCTATTTCACAAATGACGTTCATATTGGAAAGCTCTGAAAAGTGAACGGGAATCCCTAAGGATGGTGTTGTTGTTCCCCACCGGCCTGGTCCCATGAGCATCACATTTTTATCTTTCAAAACAGAATTAATCTTCCCAATTTTTCGTGCGACAGCATATTTTCCTTGTTCATTTCGATTTAAATATTCCTCTGTGTTAATCGAAACAATATATTCGATTGGAAGGCGGATATTACCTCCCATAAAATTTCCGTTTGTCGAAAAGAAGCAGCTTGATTCATCTGTAAGTTTTGGCATTTCAATTTGTTTGCCTAAACCACTTGTTTGCAACGGTCTACATTGTAAAAGGTTAATTTTAAATTCATTGTTATCATCAAAGTTCACTGTAAATTCAATATCAACTGGATATTCATATTCTTTTGATAACAAAGATAAAATCTCTCTCATCATATGTGGGAAATTTGTGTCCTTTAATAAAGAATGAAAATCCAGAATATAAGGATATGGATAACGGTCCGTATATCCTAATTCATGAAGGCGATTTGCTGTTTCTTCATCAGGTCGGGCAAAAAGTGTTTTAGACGCATGAAGATCATATTTTAATAATTCATCCCGTTTAACAGTTGTTAAAACATTTTTTGATAAAGAAAGAACATCAACATCATGCTGAGAAAATTTTTTTATATCCTCCTGACTTATAAGTGGCATACGCATTGGATTATCAAGAGTAACAATTCTTGCATAATCTCCTACGGTTCGATCTACAGCTCTTGTTCCTAATCCAAAAACGATCCGCAGCATGCCAGCATCCATGTTGATGCTTTTGTCCCAAACATATAAGTTTGAGGAATTTCCAACACCAGCTATATGTGGGAAAAAATATTGATGATGGTGGTCACCTGAAACACGTTGAATGAGGATGGCCATTTGCTCATCCTTTTCAAAAAGTCCCCTGTTCATTCTATAGGCGATTGCATCCTCATTCATCGTACTTGCATAGACAGTACGAATCGCTTGTTCGAACTCCTTGTAACGTTCTTCTGGTGTTCCTTGGTTAACACAAAATACACTTTCATATTTTCCTGCAAATGCATTTCCAAAATTATCCTCAAGCAATGAACTGGAACGAATAATAATTGGAGATTGACCAAAATATTCTAAAACCTGGATGAATTGTTCACGAATACGTTCTGAAAACACTCCATTTAATAGTTTCTCCTTTAGCTCTGGTGCATATTGAAAATAACCTTCTTTAGTCTTTTGTTTAACTCGTAATTTCCACCATCCGTTTTGGACTATATATGTGTAAAAAATATCAGAGCCTAAGAAAAACGAATCATGAGGCTCCAAGTGGGATAGCAATTGCTGATTTCCATGCTTTTCAATTATTTTTCTGGCAAGAAGCATACCAACACTTTTCCCGCCAATAAACCCTGTGCCAATTTCTCTTGAGGCAATCGTTAAAATATCCTTTAGGGTAAAGTATTTATCACATAAATCAAACATTTTAGATTTTTGACCTATTAGGAGAGACATTAACAATCTTTTTGTTTGTTCCTGCTTTTCATAATCTTCGTTTAATGTTTCTTTAGCCTGACTAAATACAATGTGCCAATAATCGAGTCTATTCTCTACTCTGTTAATACTTGAAAATAATTGTGCAGCCTCAGAACTAGCTGTAATACAGGTTGCCTCTTGCCCCTGAATTAAATGTGGGAAAAACATCGTCGGAGAATAACGTTGCCATACTTTAAGAGGATGTATGTAAATGTTCTTGTTAACTTCGTATACATCTAGAAGAAGTTGTGTTGTTTCACGTATTTCTGCAATTGTGCTGTAAGTGTGGACATTTCTAATTAATCCAAAATACGCGATCGTATCTAACTCATATAAGAATGGACATGACACCTTAAAGAAGTTTCCGATCATAAGGTCTGAGTACCATTCTTCTAACAAATCTGTTAAACAATCAAAAACATAAAATGTCTGTTTTCCTTCCTGTTCAAGGATACTATGTACCTTTGTTGCAAAAGTCTCAAAACCTTTCTTTGCATCTAGGTTGTATCTTTTGATATGAGGGTGATCCTCAATTAATGGTTTATGCTTCCCAAAACGAATATAGACTAAATTACGATTTTCTTTAAGGGTTGTTTCGACAAATGGATCTATCATTTTTTTGTAACTATCGACTGAGTCGACCTGCCATACAACATTATCACCTAGACGTAGTTTATCAATTGTAAGATCAAATCCTTTTATTCCTGTGCTAATTTTTTCATTGACTCTCAATCGATTCACCTTCTTTTATGTATCTTCGAAGTTTATTCAAAACCTTTATTTCTTAAATCAATTCCATGATTATTTACAATTTATCCTCTTAGGGATAATGGTTTCTATATTCGACATCTTTTAAGTATTTTCCTGCATGAAAAGGACTTCCACATTATTGTAGTTTACTAAATAAAGTGGAAGTCCAATACCCTCTTACCATACATATAGTCACATGATGATGTTTCTATCGGAGATAAGAAAGAAAAGCTCATGTTTGTTATCCTACCAATCATCTTTTTGAAAAGTTGGAGTAGATAGACTATATTATTAGCTTGCACGTTTTTCTTCTTGTTCAATTCCCTTATCTTTTAATAGAGTAATAATTCTTTTTAAATGCTCTTCATCCTCTATTACGAAATAGTTAGGTTGAAACCACCGATTTTTCAGAGTAATTGTTAACTTATATCCATTATTAAGGCGAGGGTGTAATCCATATAATTCATGCCAACGGATAATCTCTTCGTAATGATAATTTAATATTCGGTTAAACGGATAATACTTTGAATGAAGTATAATACCTGAAGGCAAAATAAATAAATTACCACGGTGTTTTATCGAGTTGATAATTACAATGAAGAGATATGCTACATTTAAAAAAGACGAGCTTAACCAATCGGTTGCAACAGAGATAATCAATACAGTTGTCAGGAGCAAGACTGCAACAATTGTCCCCCATTTTACAAATTGATAAGATTTCTCTTTTTTAGAAATGGGAGTCATCTCTTTCCATTCATTTGGGAGTAGGATCGTTTGAAATTCGTCTTTTTGTTGAGGATAGATAGCTTCCTTTGATAATAGAGCGGCCTTTTTTAAATAAAATGGATATTGTATTAAATAAATGAATCCAATGGCAAATAGGATTGTTAATACAATCGAGCTAATCATTAGCAATACACCTCACAGTTTCAATACTTTACCAATACAATTATTTCAAACTACAGATTTTCTTTCAAGGAAATCAGTCTAGACAAAAAAATAAACCCCAAAAATTGGGGTCAGTCCCTTTTTAGAATTCAGGTAACTCGTCTAAATTATTTTCTTTAATGCCATCAGGCTCACTTCTTAAAATATCGCGGCCATATTTATGAAATACATCGACATTTGCGAGATTTCCGGATTTTGCTTCAGATAGAGCCTGAACATAATCAAGTTTTCTCCCGGCATTTGTTTGAAAGGCAATTAAATCACCGTCATCATTTTTTCGAACTGCAACAATTTGCTCTTTTCCAGTTGAAAAGGTCCCTTTTTGATTTTTTTCAGCTTCATCTTGTTGCTGGTTGCGGTATTCATTATAGACTTTTTCAAATCGATCCAATTTGATCACCTCTCTTTTTATTTCCCCGTTATTGTCCCATTTTATTCGCATTGTAATAAGCCTTCTATTTAAGTTGAATGAAGAAAGAGAAAACGACGATAGAAATACCGACTAACAACATACCAAAAGCACCAAGTTTATTTTTATCTTTAAATAATACAAATGAATGTCCGATACTATAAGCAAATCCAAAGAATACGATTAAGTACAATAGAAATCTCATCAATCATTTATCATCTCCATGTCTGTTTCTTTTAATTGCTTACCATACCCAAAGATTTCAATATCAACATTTATTTTAATATCCGCTTCGGGAAATTGCTTGTTTGTCCAATCCCATTTTTCATACTCTTGTATCGTTTTAAAAAGTGGTCTAACATATAGAGACCAATAAAATGGATCTGATTTGAATTCCTGTTGTGATCTTCTCACAAGAGAATCAAAGTTTCTTTTAACTTCAGAAGCAATTGCTTTTCGTAGGATATCCTGATTTTTTTCATTTGTAGCGTAATTGATCATGCTTGGTACCGATAAAATTTCTGCCGATAGTGGTACATTGACCTTTATTTTAGGAGGTCCCTTTCTTAATGTTACTTTTATATCCGTTTTATCTTTTTTCTTTAACCTTACAACGATCTTATAATTATCATTCATTGGGTCTGTATAGCTAACATACATATCTTCCATATCCATCGTTTCGTCGAGAATCATAACACTTCTTGTTTCTTCACCAGACAATTTCCCGATCATTATTCCCTCTTTAAATACTGCGGACCCCATTAGCTGTGCGGGATTGCCCCCTTCCTTTGGCACCTTTCCGCTTAAATATTGATCCTCTTCTTTAAATTCGTTCCTATCTTTATCATCATTAACAGAACCATAGATCGCGAGAAATAAATCTGCATCACCATCAGTAATCGAAAATAGCCGATTTAAAGTTGAATCAGGTACTAATCCTGTTTCGATTGAACGATCGAAAACAAACTGATAATAACGATGCGGTCTAATTTCCATTTCCGGTTTGTTTTTCTTGATAAAATCGACTGCTTTTCCATCCGTAACGATGAGGTTTATTTCTCTTCTAATCTCCCTTTCCTTTAGTGCAGTTCCGATCATTCGATAAAAATATTTGGATCTTGCTAATTCTTCTGAAACAACAATTACCTTTGCATGTATTAAGGAAATCTGCCTTGTCACAAATGAGTTTGCCGTATTTTTAGCTGTAATAAAATCAGGGGATGTAATGGTAATGACCTCCTTTTTATCAGTTTCCCCTGCTGCTCCATTAATCTGTAGCTTAGGATTAGAAAATTCAAATGTAATATCAAAGGATTGCTCTTTTTCTAAATCAACCCCTTCAGGAATATCGATGCCAACTGCCACAGCATATGATATTTCTTCTAATTCCTTTCGATCCCAGCATCCCGTCAGAAGGATTACCATGGAGAAAATTGTGAAAAAGTGTAGCCATTTATTCATCGTGACCGTACCTCCTTTACTTTGTATACAATCAAAAGAAAGAATGGGAGGTAAAGTAGACCATATTCAAAAAACGAAGAAACAATCGTTCTAACGGAATATATATTAGAAATATCATTTTCTGGAACCATTCCTATAACTAATACTAAAATTGTAATTGGCAGTAGAGTATGTTCGAATTCTTCAATACTAAAAACAAAACCAAATATTTTACAGACTAAATATAAATAAATCGTAAATTTAACAAAAATACCTAGTAGCCAAAACGTAAGGAAGAATGTTTCAATATTTGTTATGGTTTTTCCGATTGAAACAAATCGAATTGCTTCATTAAAAGGATATGTAATTTTATCAATGCTTCTGTAGTCAAATACTAAGTTGTATAACAATAAAAGTAACGCCACTAGAAGAACTGTAAAAGTAAGAGAACCAATCAGTCCTCTAGTATAGGTTTTATGATTTTTGACAAACGGGTACATCATTGCGATAAGAAAAGCATCTGCATACATAGATGAAAAATGAAAACTGTTTTCTGTAATGTTTTTAAATCCAAAGCCAAATAAAGGAAAAATCCGATTGAAATGTATTTCTTTAAAAAGTAAAAGATAAAGTAACGTTAAAGCAATTAATATATATGGTAAAAGCATAATCGCAATAGATGCGATCGCTTCCCAACCTTTTTTAGCCCCCCATAAACATACAAGAAGAAGAAGGATATATAAGATAAATAAAGGAGTTTTAGGGAGATTAACAGTTATAAGCTGGTCTGTATAGCTTCTTGTGTCTATTGCCATTTTTAGTAATGCAAATAAAAAGAAAAGAAATCCGATTATAAACGTAAGCTTCTTGCCTATCAAACATCTTGTGATCTCAAGGAAATTTTTTGATTCAAATTTCTTTAGTAAATAGTTAAGGACTAGTAATGAAGGCAAAACAATTAGAAAGGAAAGGATACAAACGATCCACGCAGCATTTAAACTACGATCAAAAAGTAATGTTGCCGTCATGTCAGTTGCTTTTGTTCCGATCATGATGACTATAAGTGAAGATAACTCTTTAAAGCTGATGAGATCTTTTTCACGAGTAACCATCTAACCACCTGTTCCAAATAAATTATTCTGCTGCGCCTTTTTTTATATCCTTCGTTTTTAAATATGCAGGTCTGAATCTTTCATTTTTAATCATTCTTCTAAATAACGTATCATTTGAGGATTTATATTTTGGTGTCATCGGTGCAAAGTATGGAACACCAAACGATTTAAATACAGAAACATAAAATAAACCAATGAGAAAGCAGCCGACCATTCCAAATATTCCTAATAAACTTGCGGCAATTAAAAAACCAAATCTAGCAATTCTAATCGCATAATTTAAATTGACATCACTTATGGCAAAGGATGATAATCCAGTTATTGCTACAACGATAACGACAATCGGGCTAACAACATTTGCTTCCACTGCAGCTTGACCTAAAATTAATGCACCGACAATCCCGATTGTTGGACCAATTGGTGCAGGGACACGAATTCCTGCTTCCCTAATTAATTCAAAGGCTAGCTCCATGAGAAATAATTCAATGATTGCTGGGAATGGAACCATTTCACGCGCTCCAGCTATTGCTAATAGTAAATCAGCAGGAAGCATTTCACGATGGTAATTCGTTATGGCAATATATATAGAAGGAGTAAATAGCGTAATAAAGACGGCAATAAGTCGTAATGCTCTTGTAAAGTTACCATAAATAAACCGTAAATAGTGGTCATCTGCAGAATGGAGAAACGTCCAAAATGTTGCTGGTGTAATTAAGGCAATAGGAGAATTGTTCATAATGAGAATAATATGGCCATCCTCAAGAAAAGATGCTGCTCTATCTGGACGTTCTGTCTGTAAAACAGTGGGAAATAAACTAGATTTTCGGTCTTCAATAATTTGAACTAAAAGTTCTAAATTCTGAATATCATCTCTTTTTACATGATTAATTCTTTGTTTTACTTCCTTTAGAATCTGTTTATTAGCTAAGTTATTTTGGTAGACAAGAAATACCTCGTTGTTCGTACTGTTTCCAATTGACATTTTTTCAACTTTGAAATTTTCATTTCTTATTTTCTTGCGAATGAGTGAGATATTAACGTCTGCCTTTTCAATGAACGATTCTTTAGGACCAAATAGAGTAGTCTCATTCTGTGGTTTCTCAACACTTCTACCGGCTACTTTACCTGTTTTAATAATAAATGCCTTCGTTTCACCTTCTACTAATAAAACTGTTTCTCCTGAATTTAACTCTTCAATCGCCTTCTTCATACAAGTTTCTTCTTTAATCGTACTTATGCTAATACAGGAAGGGATCTCGGATTTCTTTTCATTCATAATCAACGGTTTGATGATTTGTTCTTGAATAAGTTGAATATCTGTTAAAGATGGAACAAAAAATAAAACAGCTTTTTTGTTATTCATTCTTAATGTGAATTCTCTTACAACGAAATCGATATTGTCAGGTAATGAATAGATATGCTTTAACGTTTCAATATCCTTGCTAATTTGCCAAGAAAAGGGTTGCTCAACCTCTTTCTTTTTTTTCTCCTCCAGCCTATCATCCTTTATGTCTGCTTGCCTTTTTGTTTTGAAAAATGGAATTTTCATAAATCTGATTCACTCCTCAAATAGGCTGAAACGAAATCTGACAAACGTGCATTCATTATTTTATTAGAATGTATGTTATTGGAAGATTTATTCAATATTTGTAGAAACATTTGTAAAAAATGATTGTTAGTCAAATGAATAAAACCTTCCTAAAAGAAGGCTTTTGTTTATTTGAAAAATTGAGTAATTGAGTGAATATGTTAGGAATGTTACATAAAAGCTATCATGATAATGCGGCTAAACGTTTTGATTAGGATTCATATTAAAAAATTTAACTATCTGGATGTAAATTATGTTGGATATTTTTTTGCACGATTTCAATCTCAGGCTGTGAGGCAATTGTTGTACGATACCATCCTTTATTTTTCATAAAATCAAATAGATTATATTGATTTTTATGTGCAGTCTCAAAGCAATGCAAAACTATTTCTCGTAGCTCTTGATGATTGATTTCTAGCAGTGTATTGCTTAAGGTACGACATCTCCCTTTTTCTAGCTCTAAACAAAGCTGAAGATATTCCCTGTCTGTTAATCCGCGTCCTGCAATATTATTTGGCATTGAACTATCTCCCCTTTATTTTATTGGATCATTTGCGACCGATTAAAATATTGAGATAAATCGGCGATATTTAATTGATGAGTTTTAGCAAGTTGTTCTAAAAGAGATCGTATTTCCTCGTCTTCACATTGGGAAGCACACCAATTGAAGGTCTTAGCAAGCAATTGTTCAGATCGCAGTTCATCCTCTATTAAAGATAATTCCTTTGTCGTTAAATAGTTCATTTTACTCACCTCGCCTTTTTTGGATTTCTAGTGGATAGTATTTATGATTTTCTTTCGTTTTATCCATTAGATGGTAGTTTTTTAACTTTATCCTTAATAAAAAAACTCTCTAAAAAATAGAGAGTTTGAAATGATATGTAAGATATATTAGATATAGCTGATTACGTTAGTTCAAAGAAATTATAGTAAGGCGTCAGCTTGAACAATTTCTAATGTAAGGTTTTCGCTAGTAGACAAATCAATTTCATAAGGTTGGACAGGTTGGTTTTCTTCATCTTTTATAATGCGAATAATTGGTCTTCCTACTGACGTGAAGTTATATTTTGTAACAATTCCTGTTCGGCCGTCATTTAATTTGACGGTTAACCCAGGAGGATAAATCGCAATACAGCCTCTAAAAAGATTGATTTGGTTTTGATCAAATTGTGTTCCTGATCCTGAATATAAAACTTCCAATCCTTTATGAGGAAGCATAGCGGATCGATAAACCCTCTGTGATGTTACAGCATCAAAAACATCTGCTACACTTAATATTTTTGCGTATGGATGAATTTCTTCCTCTTTAATCCCCCTTGGATAGCCTTTTCCATCTAGGCGTTCATGGTGTTGAAGTGCACAATGTGAGATGACTAAAGGTAGAGAATGAATTTTACGAAGTAATTCAAAACCAAGCTCTGAATGCATCTTGATTAATTCAAATTCCTCATCTGATAATCTTTCCTTTTTGTTTAAAACTTCAGGTGGGATAAACATTTTTCCGAGATCATGTAATAAGGCGCCTAAACCAATTTCTTCGATTTGACTTTTCGGCAAACCATTCTCAATTGCTAACTGACATGCATAGATGGCAACGTTTAAGCTGTGAGTGTATAGGTGATTATCAATAATTTTTGTCGTAGCTAATAAGTTTAACGCAGTACGATTTTCTGTTAAACAGCTTGAAATGTTTTGAAAGATCCGTTGCATTTCATGTATCGCTTTATCAGATTGCATCATACCTTGGATATTTTTAGTATGTGAGGATAAATTAGCAATTGAAGTCAATCCTTTAGTAATCGCTTCGATTGATTCAACTCGTAGCTCCTCTGGTATAGATTCGACAACATCGATTCCTTCTGATTCTTCATCTTCTATGTATATAGTAAAAACTTGAAAATTTTTAAGCCTTTTAATTAGACTATCTGATAGTAACGTTCCTTTTGCAAGTAACATCTTTCCATTTTCATAGTAGATAGATTTACCTAATGTAATCCCTGCCTCACTTCGATCTAACGTAATTAAGCGCATTTTCTCTATATCTCCTGTCTTACATTTTTCTCGAGTAACGAACTATTTTTGTAAAATAACCTAGAACAACGATGCGAATGTCAAAATGGATGTAATATGTAATAAATTTACGTAAACTCTACTTTAATACTCTTGTAATCAATTAAATATAAGGATTTCTTCATATAATTATTATAGTCGAATAATCACATAAAATGACTCTTTATGTCGATTATAGTAGAATGTATTTGTTTGTTCAATGGAGAAACGTTGAATTCTCTATATTAGTATTAAATTATTAATTACTAGCATACTAAATTCAAATTTATTTCTAAACATGAATGGTATGAAAAGCTATTATCTTAGCACATATTTAAATAAAAATTCGTTCTTGAATGAGTTTTTAAATGATACAGGTCTTCGCTTTCTGCAGCGGTACAGTAGTGACTGTCCTATATCCTTAACGCTTCTCCCCCAGGAGACTCACATATGCACTTAATCATTTATTATTGCCATTAGAGAAAGCAAACCCCCAACGTTAGAAATGGTTCCTTGTGCTGGGAGTTTTAAATATTACATTGATCTACTAATTAATTTTCTTTATTTTAGTACCCGGATAATAAAATTGGATAATGTCTTTATAGTTTTTACCGGCTTTTCCCATATAATGAGCACCCCATTGACTCATTCCTACACCATGTCCAAATCCTTTCCCCTTCATAGTATAGTGACCTTCTCCATCTTTAACGAGAGATTCAATGTAATAGCTTTTAAAGTGATTCCCTCCAATTAACGGACGGATATTATTTAATGGAACATCGTTAAGAGTCAAATGATCATAAACAATGGTCCCATCTAATAATCTGTGGAGGAATTCAATTTTTATCGATCCCTTTACAGCTCTTTTTGACTCAAGCAGTTCCTCGGATAGTTTAAAATATGGTATTTCAACTATTTTTATTTCTCCAGGGTACCCATTTTTTTTCAGCCAAGTTTTCATATTATTTATTATTGATGAGTCTATTTCAGAGAGTTTATCCCACCAATCTGGTTGATCCCAATCATTTTCATCAAGCTTTATTTGTGTTTGATGGATCGTAAACTCCCATGGATGTGTTGGATCGTACGGATCCCTTTTAATTGGTAAGTAACTTTTAGCATTTCCACCCCATACATGTGTGTTGTTTTCTGTCATTCCTCCATTACTTGCAGAGTAAAAGGCATCGATTAGCCGATTTTGAGAAGTGATGACCTCTCCGCTAGTTTCTTCAACTGCTTCCGTCGTTTTTTCGTTCCAGGTAAATCCTCCATAGACTTGATATTTGATTGTATCATCGATTTCTTTATCTAGATTTGCGAACGCATAGGTTCTGGCTGCTAATGCTTGTGCTTTTAATGTTTCGATTCCCCACGAGGGGTATACTTCAAATGGGACAACTCCTTTTAAATAATCCTCCATTGGAAGCTGGTTCACAGGTCTAATAAATTGATTCTTTTCTTTCCTAAATTCAACAGCACCTAAGTACTGGCGATTATTAATGGATATATATTGGGTATGATTGTATTTTTTAGGGATTAGAATAAATGGGTCATGTAACGAATACTTTTCTCCATTTCCAGTTAATATAAACTCTCCTTTCTTAAGTGATAATTGATAAATTATTCCCTCCTTTAGTTTAAGTGTAGGGTCTAGCGTCGAATAATCTCCTTTAATATGTAGGTTGATCTTTTTTGTTTCACCAATATGTTGAACTAGCTTAACCTTTATCATCTCTTCAGCAGCAACAATTTTAGTGGAAAACGAAATGGTAAGGATTATGAAAGGTAATATTAAGTATCTCATATCATTATGTTACCAGTCACAAAACAATATTATTCATCTATTCTTGAAACCTTAAAGACAGGAGAGTTCTGCTATAAGTGATGGGG
>NZ_CADEPK010000359.1 GCF_902829255.1 Metabacillus niabensis
ATCTTCTTTTTTATTTATAATAATATTATTATGTAAACTAATTCTTTTTATTAAGAAAATACTACCTCAAAACCTCAAAAATCAAATGGGGACATCCCATTTTCAGATAAGGAGAGTTTAGAGGTAGCAATCTTTAGATTATTTCCACCAATTATCAAACATTGTCGCAGGAAGCTCACGTTTATGCTGTGTTAATATATAGCGTTTTTCGATTTTTTCTGCAACATCTTCTGGTACTTCTTTTCCTTCTAAGTAATCATCTAATTGATCATAAGTAATACCAAGTTCTGTCTCATCAGCTTGTTGTGGAGTATTGTCGAGTAAATCTGCTGTTGGTGTCTTTAGATAAAGCCGTTCAGGTGCATTTAATTCGATTAACAGGCTTTTCCCTTGACGTTTTGTAAGTCCTGTAAGCGGGAGAAGGTCTGCGCCGCCATCACCGTATTTTGTGAAGAAACCTGTAACAGCTTCTGCTGCATGATCAGTACCAATTACTAATAGACCGTTTTGCCCGCCAAATGCGTATTGTGTAATCATTCGAACTCTAGCCTTAACATTACCTTTATTAAAATCAGATAGTGATTCTTTTACTGTTTCTAAATAGCTTTTTGAAAATGCATCAACAGTATTTAAAATATCGAACGAAATGCTCTCATCTGGTTTGATAAAAGATAAAGCAAGCTGTGCATCGTCCTCATCCTTTTGAATGCCATACGGGAGTCTAACGGCAATAAATTTTGCGTCATATCCTTCGTTTCTTAATTCCTCTACAGCAATTTGAGCAAGGCGACCAGCAAGGCTGGAATCCTGACCACCGCTAATACCTAATACAAAGCCTTTAGCACCGGTTTTTTTTAAATAGTTTTTCAAAAAAGATACTCGGTTTTGAATTTCTTCATTCGGATCAATTGACCCTTTAACATTCAACTCATTCATAATTTTTTCTTGATAGCTACGCATTTGATCATTCCTCCGTTTGATATAATCCATGGTCTTTAATGTATTGATAGCATGCTTCTGGAAGTAGGTAACGCGGTTCTCCACCTAGTGAAAATTCTTCTCTAATATAGCTAGAACTGATTTCCATCGCTAGTCCTTTATCAATTAAATGAAATGTTTCACCGTCATCGTTATTGCGTAAAATAGGTGAGCTGCTTATTGCTTTTAACATATCAATTCCATCTCTTGCCATGACGATAAATTTATTTTCCTTTACTAGCAGTTCTGAATTTCCCCACTTACCTTTTCCGATATCTATGAGCAAATCAGCACCCATAATAAAATATATCGTATCATTTATAAATTTTTTTTTGAAATATTTCAATGTTTCGTACGTAGAAATATTCCATGCATTTTGCTTCATTTCGTAATTATCAGCAGTAAATTTATCGTTGTCTTGAATGGCTAACTGAAGCATATTCCAACGATGCTGGTCAGCTGTTTGCATTTGTTTATCCTTACGTTTATTAGAGCAAGGTAAGAATATAACTTTGTCAAGCCTACAACGGTGTTGGATCGTACTAGCCGTCCAAAGATGAACATTTGTAACAGGATCAAATGATGAACCATAAATGCCGATTTTGGCCATTTTTCTCCCTCCAAAGCAAGGATTAATATATCAATTTAAGAAGGGAGTAGGAAGGGAAGGCTATTCCTTACTCCGTTTTGCAATCATTTCAGATACTTTTTGTCTTACTTCATCGATGTTTCGCATCTTGTTGTCCCAGCACTCTTGGCTAAGGTCTACTGGATATTCCTCTGGGTGAAGTGAGCGTTTATATTCATCCCATAGTAGTTGTAAATTCTTTTTAGTGTATGCTTGCATTTCTTCTAATGAAGGGGTGTCATAAACAAGTTGACCGTTATTAAAGATCATTTGATGTAATTCTTTTGCTTCGAAATTTGTTACAAATTTACTAATAAATGTATGAACTGGGTGGAACATTTTTATTCTTTCTTCTTTTTCAGGTGTTTCATGTTGAAGAGTAATATAATCACCTTCAGATTTGTTATTTAATCGATTAATAATTCGATATACTTTTTTAAGACCAGGTGTAGAAACCTTTTCTGGATTTCCACTAATTTTTATCGTATCGATCATTTGCCCATTATCGTCTTCAATTGACACTAATTTATATACCGCACCTAATGCAGGCTGGTCAAATGCAGTAATAAGCTTTGTTCCGATTCCCCAAATGTCAATTTTTGCACCTTGAGATTTTAAATTCATTATCGTTTCTTCATCTAAATCATTTGATGCGATAATTTTCGTATCGTAAAAACCAGCATTGTCTAACATCTTTCTAGCTTCTTTACTTAAATAAGCAAGGTCACCACTGTCAAGACGTATGCCTTTAAAAATTATTTTGTCTCCCAACTCTTTCGCAACTTTAATAGCATTTGGAACGCCAGATCGTAATGTATCATACGTGTCAACGAGAAATACGCATTCCTTATGTCGTTCAGCATATTTGTGAAAGGCAACATATTCGTCCTTATATGCTTGGATAAATGCATGTGCATGTGTTCCAGAGACAGGGATGCCAAATAATTTTCCTGCTCGTACATTTGATGTAGCATGGAAACCACCAATATATGCAGCTCTTGTACCCCAAATCGCAGCATCTAATTCCTGTGCACGACGTGTTCCGAATTCCATAAGAATATCATCACCAGCTACATGTTTAATACGTGCAGCTTTTGTTGCGATTAATGTTTGGTAGTTCACAATGTTTAGTATCGCTGTTTCAATCAATTGAGCTTCAGCTAACGGTGCCTCAATTCGGATAATAGGCTCATTTCCGAATACCATTTCGCCTTCAACGACAGAATAAACGGTTCCAGTAAAACGTAGTTCCTTTAAATAATTTAAAAAGTCATCATCATATCCTAAATCATTTTTTAAATAATTCAAATCAGACTCACTAAAGTGGAAATTTTCAAGATATTGTATGATTCTTTCAAGACCAGCAAAAACGGCGTACCCGTTTCCAAAAGGAAGTTTACGAAAGTAGACTTCAAAGACAGCTTTTCGTTCGTGAATACCGTCATCCCAATACGATTCTGTCATATTAATTTGATATAAATCTGTGTGTAAGGCGAGACTATCGTCCATATAATTGTTATTCATTCTATTATCCTCCAGTACATTCTTTCACATTAGGTCACTTTATAAGTGAATGCTAGATAACTTGTGCGTTTAAACAGTTTTTAAAGTGATTAAGTGCCCATTCATGACCTTTCCCGTTAAAGCTAGCGCATGCCTTTTCGTGAATGACAAGTTTATAACCTTTATTGTAAGCATCAATTGCAGTGTGTAGTACACAAATATCAGTGCATACACCAACTAAATGTAATTCGGTAATGTTTCGTTCCCTTAGCTTAATTTCTAGATTTGTACCGGCAAAAGCACTATATCTCGTTTTATCCATCCACATAACATGCGGAAAATCTTTGTTATTCAAATATAGCTGATTTAATTCGCCATATAAATGTCGGCCATTTGTATCTTTCATATTGTGAGGGGGGAATAGCTTAGCTTCTGGATGAAATGGATCATTTTCGAGATGCATGTCAATGGCAAAAACGACAAAATCACCAGATTTTATAAAATCATTCGTAATTGTAACAAGGTCTTTTTCAATGTCCTGACCAGGCTTTCCACATGTTAAAGCACCATTATCATCAACAAAATCATAGGTATAATCAATATTAATTAAGGCTCTATTCATTTTTAGCCCTCCTATTTATATCATTTAATATCTTGCTGTATAAATTGGTTTTACTATATTTACGTCATCTATAAATTGGTATAATTGTGTTGGCGTTTTTGACGTTCTCTGTGTTTTTTGTCCAGGAACTTCTTTAATAAAAGGTAGAGATTTGATTTTCCTTGCAAATGCTTGATCACTAGTAATACCAGAATCATTTGTTACAGTCTTTAATACAGCCTGTAATTCAGAATACGTAAATTGGTCTGGTAAAAAGCTTTTAGCTATTGTTGTATGGAGTAAATCATGCTTTATTACCTTTATCGCATCCTCGATGATTTGACGGTGATCAAATGCTAAATCAAGTGTTAAAACATCATCAATCGAGAACAATTTTACATCATCTGCATCATCATTTGCTTTTCGTTTCTCAAGGGCATGTTCTGGAACGATTGCATAGTGTGCATTCGATATAATCCAGCCACGAGGATCTCTTCCGGGTTTATCATATACGTTATAATGTTTAATGTGGATACTGCTTACACCTGTTTCCTCCTCAAGCTCGCGTTTTGCTGCTTCAAATGCAGATTCATCAGGCTGAACAAACCCTCCAGGTAAAGCCCATTTGCCTGCTTCAATATTCGGTAAACCTTCAGCGTTTAATTTGGAACGTTTAATTAGCATCACCATCAATGTCATGAGAGGTGGTTTAAAATCTCCAAGCTTTGATGAAAGGATGGTGAAAACAGCAATATCTGATGTGTAACCATCTGGGGTTCGAAATAAACTAGAATCATATTGCTTTAATGCATCATGGTTAGACATAGTTCTGCATCTCCTACAAGTTTTTAATTAACTAAGTGTTAATTGTTAATAGTATTATATGCTAACTTTTTCACAATGTCTACAAAAAATGAGAAAAAAATTGGAAAGAAAAAAAGGGGATAGATAGGGAGGTACCTTTTAGTGTATGGATTTTGAATAATAATATTAGGACTACTTAGAAACAGACATTTCTTTTCTTAGAACAACTCGATTACACACATGTTTTCAAGTTTTAACATGTTGCTTTTTTATTTATTAGAAGGAGCTCGTAATATTGTTTAATAGTAAAAGGAAAAGACTGCCTCTTAAAAAGAAACAGCCATGTTCATTAAGGATTATCAATTTTACATTTTATGGATTTGTGGACCAAAGTCCTGCAGATTTAATAAAGACACGAGGATGAAGCTTTAATTGAGCAACAATAAATTCCGCCAAATCTTCAGGCTGCATGACTTTCTCTGGATTACCATCTGTTAGATTTTCTTTATATGCTAATTCTGTTGCAACAGTACTTGGAGTTAATGCTGTCACACGAATATTATGTTTGCGAACTTCTAGAGCTAGTGATTCAGTTAAACCTAATAGACCAAATTTAGATGCGCTGTAAGCACTTGTCACTGGTGCACCTTTTTGTCCAGCAGTAGAGGAAATGTTAATAATATCTCCACCATTTTTCTCAATTAATTGTGGCAATACGGCACGAGTCACATAATAAACGCCCATAAGGTTTACATCAATTATTCGTTTCCATTCCTCAGGTTCAAGCTCGAGGAACTTACCAAATTTACCTGTACCTGCATTATTAATTAAAATGTCAACTGAACCTAATTCATTTTTTAGCTTCTCAATAGCTTTATTGACCTCATCTATTGATGAAACATCTGCAGTTGCATAAGCAGTTTTCACACCAAAAGCGTCAAGTTCCTTCTTTACATTAAGTAAATCATTTTCTGTACGTGCTAATAAAGCGATATGTACACCTTCTTGTGCAAGGGCGATTGCGGTTGCTTTGCCAATTCCCTTACCAGCACCTGTTACAAGTGCAACTTTACCTTTTAAAGATTGAGCCATTATCATTACTCCTTTCAATATGTATGTGCATATTCATTTATACCGAGTAACGATTATAAAGTCAAAGAAACTGCTTTTCATTTTTTGTTTATACTTATATATCTACGGTAGACGGATATCTTTATATTTATACGAAATTGATAATGAATATACAGATTTCGCTCTATATTTCTACTAAAATCTGAGAGAAGATGCCAATTATCTTAAATGTTCTTTAAGTGTAACCGCTTTCTACTATAAAATTATAAAAATACAGAAAATTTTAATAGAAAGCCCTTGTCAAATAGTGTCGGTTTTCATATAATAAATTCATGTTATTTAATTCGACATTGAATGAGAGGTTTTGTGACATGGTTGAAGCGGTTATTTCAAAAGAGAAAAATGAAACAGAAGTTATAGCTCAAATAAAAGAAACGATGAAAGTTAAAAATGTTGAACTAATTCATCTGCAATTTGTTGATATTGAAGGCATTCTTAAAAGTATTACAGTTACAGCTGAGCAAATCGACGATGTTGTTGAAGGAAAGCAAATGTTCGATGGTTCATCTATTAAAGGATTTTCTCCTATCAATAAATCAGATCTTTATTTAGTTCCAGACCTTTCAACATTTGCTGTTCTTCCGTGGACAGTAGAGGAAGATTATTCTGAAGCAAGATTTATTTGTTCTGCAACAAACCCTGATGGAACACTTTTTGAAGGTGATACACGTAATGTGTTAAAGAAGACAGTTGAACGTGCTGCTGAAAAAGGTTACACAATTTCAGTAGGGCCTGAGTTAGAGTTCTTCTTATTCAAAACAGATGAAAACGGAAATCCGACAATTGAATTAGGAGATAACGGAGGTTATTTCGAACCTTCACCAAAGGATTTAGGTGAGCGTGTAAGATTAGAAATCTATCGTGCCTTAAAAGCGATGGGCTTTACAATCGAAGCTTCACATCATGAGGTTGCAGAAGGTCAACATGAAATTAATTTTAAATATGCTGACGCTTTAGGTGCAGCTGATTTAGCTACTACTTATAAATGGGTTGTTAAAACAATTGCACAACAATTTGGTTTACATGCGTCATTTATGCCTAAACCAGTTTTCGGAATTAACGGATCTGGCATGCACGTAAATATGTCATTCTTTAAAGATGGCGAGAATGCGTTCTTTGACCCAACTGATGAAATACAATTATCTGAAGAAGCATATCAATTTATTGCTGGACTTGTTGAGAATGTAAAAAGTTTTGCTGCTATAACAAATCCATTAGTTAACTCATATAAACGTTTAGTTCCTGGATATGAAGCGCCGTGTTATATTGCATGGTCAGCATCTAACCGTTCAGCGTTAATTCGTATCCCAGCGAAAAAAGGAATGGCAACTCGTGTTGAGCTACGTTGTCCAGATCCATCTTCAAATCCATATTTAACTTTTGCGGTAATTGCTTCAGCAGGGCTTGACGGAATCGAAAAAGGACTGAAAGCTCCAGCTTCAATCAACGATGATATTTTCCATATGACTGAGGAGCGCCGTGCTGAATTAGGTATCGAAAACCTACCAGGAAGTCTTGAAGCAGCAATTGCTGAACTAGAAATGGGAGAAATCGGCCGCAAAACTTTAGGTGACCACGTTTTTGGTGAATATGTAGCTGCGAAAAAAGCGGAATGGGATAGCTATCGTACCGCAGTTCACACTTGGGAACTTGTTAACTATCAATCTAAATTTTAATTTTTATGATGACTCAACATATGTTGGGTCATTTTTTCTGTTTAATTAGAAATAGAACTGAGTAGTTACCAACTTGTATGTTTTCTCTTCATCAAAAGAATTTCCTCAAAAATTGAAAAATGGCATGTAATACTTCCACTTCTTACTTACTTTTCTATTATTATCGTCTAAACAATTAAAAATCTTATACATACACTAATCTAGATTCTCAATAAGAAGGTGTTAATATGGGATTTCAATTTAATAAAAAAAAGGACGGTTCATTAAGAAGGACCATCTCAATGGAAGTCGGAACAGGAGAAGTTGAGCAGGGAACTATGTGGGAAATTGAATCTCCTAAAATTTCCTCTCCCTTTACAATTCGGAGAGATATAGAAAAAAAACTTTCGGTTGTTATTCCTGCTATGAATGAGGAGGACACACTGGAAGATGTCTTAATTGAAGTAAAAAAATTAATACCAGATGAAATTATTGTTGTTGTTAATGGTTCTACTGATAAGACTGCATTAATCGCTAGAAAATATGATGCAAAGGTTATAGAGTTTCATGATCGGATTGGCCATGATGTTGGCAGAGCTGTTGGTGCACTTCATACAGATGCAGATATTTATTTGTTTACTGATGCAGATATTCCGATTCCAGCTGAAGACTTGTATCCATTCGTCGAGGCGATTGAAAATGGAGATGATCTTGCATTAAATTCGATTTGTTGGGTAACGAGATATCCAAAACCTGATGCTCCTACGATTGACCGTGTTTTTATTAATATGGTTCAAGAACGTGAAGATTTAGGAGTTGAAAATGTCCTTACGATACCACATGCCTTTAGCAAAAAAGGGTTAGATACAATTAGTAAGGAGGCGCTTGCTAATCCACAATTAGCCAATGCACTTGCAATAGATAAAGGCTTACAAATTTCTGTACCTATTGAAATAAATGTTTTGCGTAGTAATAAGCGTCGTTCCAATCATAAAAAGGAAAAAGGCGAAATTATGTCTAAAGCGTATCAGCGCATGCATGGAGATACGATCGAGGCCATCCAATATTTACTAGATGAGTATGGAGAAAGAGGGATATATAAAGATAACTTAAAATTTAAAGCGGATAATGTTGAAAATTTAATTACCCAATGGAAGCAAATGAGTATCTCGAGAAATATTTCAATTGTTTTATCGATTTCACCTTACACTGTTTGTTTAAGAAACTTATTAGATGAACTCGTTCAATGTGGTGTGGAAATTATTCCGGTGGTTCAAATGCCGAATTCGTTAATAGTAAGGGAATTGAGAAGATATGAACTTCCATTTGTTAAGATAAATCAGTTTATAGGGCAGCATTCAGTATTTGCTCTAGGTGCTCAGCTTGCCCAAGGAGGTATAATTGTTTTTCACGATACAAGCTCACCGATAAAACCTTGGGAGCTTGCCCCATACTATGAGGAGATTATGCAAAATAAAATAGACATGACGATTAATAATCAAGGAAGATATCTTGGGAAAATGGAGTCTATGCATACAGCACATATCGGAAATTTGTTTATGAATATTGTCGGTTCTAAAAATGAAATTGCAACCTCATCAATGCTTATTCCGCCATTTGCATTAACGAAAGAAGCCTTAGAGAGGTTAAATCCGATTACACTGATGAGTCCGATGGTTGCCCATATGAAGGCTATCCATCTTGATCTTTCTATAAAGCCGATTCATGAGATTGATTATATTGGGCGGATTACCAAGCAATATCGACCTATCATTGTTAATGAG
The DNA here is from genome assembly GCF_902829255.1 of Metabacillus niabensis. GTDB lineage: Bacteria > Bacillota > Bacilli > Bacillales > Bacillaceae > Metabacillus > Metabacillus niabensis. The sequence continues at coordinate 9,085 of NZ_CADEPK010000359.1, forward strand.
GAAAGATTGAAAGGAGATATTTTGGAAGGTCTTGCTTATTGGAATTCACTTTACGGAATTCGTGGTGGTTTTTTTGATGAGGGAAGAAATCGTGAACTACTTACAGGTAGTAAATATCTTAAAACAAATTTTCAAAGCTGTACAAAAGTCTATGAAAATCATGATATCTCCATATTAAATGATATAACTGTCACGAAATAATAGGTTTTCCCTATTAAATCAATAAAAATAGTGTTCTGTCCCTTTCGAAATAGAGGTAATCATCATAATTTGTAAAAGAACTTTTTAGAAAGGGGCAACAATGTGAATCAAAATAACACTCAAAAAATAGCAGTAATAGGATTAGGATTTGTCGGTCTTCCTTTAGCATGTGTTTTTGCAACTAAGGGATTTAATGTAATCGGAATAGATGTCGATGCTAATAAAATCGCATCTTTAAATGAAGGAAAAAGCTATATAACAGATGTTAGTGACGATATGTTAAAAGAAGTTATGGAAACGAAGAGATTTTCAGTCACTATTAATCCAGATGAAATGAAACAAGTGAATGCGATAATTATTTGTGTACCAACACCAGTTAACAGTGATAAATCTCCTAAATTAGACTATGTTACTAGCGCAGCAGAAGAAATTGCCAAAAGACTTCAACCTGGTCAATTAGTTGTATTAGAAAGCTCAACTTTTCCAGGAACTACCCGCGATATAGTGAAACCAATCCTTGAACAAAATGGTTTAAAGGCAGGAATTGATTTTAATTTAGCGTATTCACCTGAGCGCGTTGACCCAGGAAATGATAAATATCCGATTGACAGTATCCCTAAAGTTGTTGGTGGTATTAGCGAGAAATGCAAACAGGCCATCCAAGATTTATATGCAAAAGTCTATCAAACCATTGTACCTGTTTCTTCCACTGAAGCGGCAGAGGTAACAAAATTATTAGAAAATACGTATCGATTTATAAATATATCATTTGTAAATGAGATGGCGATTTTGTGTGATGAATTAGGTGTGAATTTATGGGAAGTAATTGAAGCGGCAAGCACGAAGCCATATGGTTACCATCCATTTTATCCTGGCCCAGGTATAAGTGGGCACTGTATACCAGTCGACCCACTTTATTTACAATACGTCTTTGAACAAAAGGGAATTACAAGCCGTTTCATTCAATTGTCAGATGATATGAATAAGGAGATTGTTGAATTTATTGTTCAACGTACATTAGAACTAGCTGGTAAAGAAAAACCATCAATTTTCATTTATGGATTAACGTATAAAAAAGATGTAGCAGATATTAGAGACTCAAGGGCAGTTGATATTTTTAAACAGCTTATCTCAAGTGGAGCACAAGTTGAATATCATGACCCATTAGTTCCAGAAGTTAAGATAAATAATGAATTTAGACGTAGTATTACACTCGATAAGCATGTGTTAGAGAGTGCTGACATCGTTCTTATATTAACAGACCATTCAATGATTCCAATTGATTTTATTGTTCAACACGCAAAAGCTATTTATGATACACGTGCTGTTACAAAAGCAAATCATCTACAAGACAAGGTGTATCAATTGGGGAATGGTGTCAAATGAGAGTACTAGTAACAGGTGGAGCGGGATTTATCGGATCCCATTTAGTAGAAAAACTTGTATTAAAAGAGCATGAAGTCATTGTAATTGATGACCTTTCGAATGGGCATATTGATTATTTAAATCCTATTATCCACAATAATAATTTAACGTTTATTAAAGGATCGATTCTCGAAACGGAATTGCTTGAGTCTATTTTTCCTAATGTAGACGTGGTTTATCATCTAGCAAGTGTTTTAGGTGTCAAAAATACAGTTGAAAATCCATTGAAGGTAATCGATGGAAATATAAATGGTACGAGAAAAATTTTGCAATTAGCAAATGACCATCAAGTAAAAGTAGTTTTTGCGTCAACATCTGAAATTTATGGAAAAAATACACAGCTTCCTTTTAAAGAGGATTCCGACCGAGTTTTAGGGCCTCCACAAACTCATAGATGGTGCTATGCAACTGCTAAAGCATTAAATGAGCATATTTGCTATGCGTATGCAAAACAGGGGCTAACAGTAACGGTTGTTCGCTATTTTAATACGTTTGGTCCGAGACAAACCGCCTCACAATACGGAGGTGTCATTCCGAAATTTATCACGGCAGCGTTAACAAATCAACCGATTACTGTTTATGGGGATGGAAGTCAAACGAGAAGCTTCCTATTTGTAAAAGACACTGTTGAGGCTACCTATCGTTGTATGTATCTTGAAGGCAAAAGTGAAACAATGAATATTGGAAGCACAGAAACTTTATCAATTATGGAGCTTGCCCAAAAAATTAAGGCCTTTACACAATCAAACTCTGAAATTGTCTGTATTCCATATGAAAAGGTATATGAAGATGGGTTTGAAGAAACGAAAAATCGATTACCAGACATTTCTAAAGCGAAAGATATTATTGGATTTTCACCAGTTACTTCATTTGATAAAGGCCTCCTTGAAACAATTGGATGGTATAAATCCAGGTTATAAAATTTCATTAGGAAGTGTTTGTTCGTTCACAAACACTTCCTAGTTTTTTATATAAAAAAGTAATTTGAAGATTGTTGGAATGAAATTAAGTTTTGTGAGAAAACCCTAAAAACTAATGGAAACGCCGATACCATTTTATCACGATAGGAATATAGTGGAACTAGAAAATATGAAAGGATGGTATGAATGGCGTTGTCTCCAGAGAAACGAGAAAAACTACGAACTGAATTAAAATTATTATCACTTCGAATGTCTTTGAATTTAGCAGAACAACTTGGAATTAAACCATATCCACTTACATTGCCAAGGACATCTGAACAAGAAATTGATACATCTGATGAAAGTATTGTTGAAGAATTAGAAAGTGAAGTTGAGGAAGAAGTTCAAGAATTAGAAGAATATGATACCAATGAAGTAATCGTGGAAGATATGGACGAAGATGAAGATGACGAATACGAAGAAGAGGAAGAGGACGAAGAAGAGGAAGTCGAAGAAGAAGAGGAAGTCGAAGAAGAAGAGGAAGTCGAAGAAGAAGAGGAAGTCGAAGAAGAAGAGGAAGTCGAAGAAGAAGAGGAAGTCGAAGAAGAAGAGGAAGTTGAAGAAGAAGAGGAAGTCGAAGAAGAAGAGGAAGTTGAAGAAGAAGAGGAAGTTGAAGAAGAAGAGGAAGAGGAAGAGGACGAAGAAGAGGAAGTTGAAGAAGAAGAGGAAGAGGACGAAGAAGAGGTTGCAGAAGAAATAAAAGAGTATGGTCTTACAAATAGAGATTATGAAAATGATGTTGTAGAAAATCGTTCATATCGATTGGATAAGAATATCAGCGGGTTAAGAAAAGTACTTTTGCCAATGGTTAATACTCAAGTGCTTGTGGAAACATCCTCTGGAGATATTTCAGGTACTTTATTAGCAGTCATGAAGGATTATATTGTAGTCGGTTATACGGTCTACATTCCTTTAATCAAAATAGAAGTCGTGACACAATTATAAAGGAGGGGCACATATGTATGAAAAGCAATTAATTGACGAATTGTTGCGTCAGGTAGGATCTGATATTGAGGTTAGTACAGATACTGTAGAAGTGGAAGGTTTGTTAGAGGAAATAAACAGTAATATTGTAACATTAGTCGAACCTTTAGAATATGGATCAAGGGGATATCGTTATATTCCTATCGAAGCTATAAATTTTATACGAGTTCTTTGAATATGACCTAGTAGGACACCCCTTGTCTTAAAGGCTTCTGAAGCTAAGTAGATGAGGGGATCTCACATTATAAAGGTGAGGTAGTCAAGTATACTATAAAATCATTCCATTTGGATTGATTTTTTTTTGTAATACTTTCATCATGCTGTCGGACATTGTAAACAGAAAAATCTTTGTACAAAATCCTTCCCGTTTTTAATAAATTGTATAATACAGAAACGTCCTCATACAATCTCCCATCCTCAAACGAAATAACTGGAAATCCACCGATGCCCTTTAATTTATCTGTCCGATAAATTCTTGGTCCTAAAGGATGAGGATATGTAAATAATTCTGTATGTGAATCAATTTGTTTCCCTATACG
>NZ_CADEPK010000360.1 GCF_902829255.1 Metabacillus niabensis
ATTCAAGTCCTTTCCCCCTATGTAAATTAAATGCTTCTCTTTATCTCTATACTAATTTTTTGACTTTCCCCTTATCCTTTTCAAGAAAAAATGATTCAACAGAAGTTCCCTTACATGTATAATTTTCCCTATTTCGCAAGTTAACATGAATACTTTATCCTATCTTCCTCACAATTACAATATAATTCCAATTACAAAATTATTTTTTATTACAATAAAAAAATTTGATGGGTTTTTTTGCTTGATAGGGATTCATTGGTAAAGGTTGCCCAACTATATGACGTAACAATTTGGGAAATGTTACAAAACTTGTAGAATTTTTGTGGTAGTATTTGGGGACAGTCCCCCGCCGCGTTAAAGCGATGGGGGACTGTCCCCAATTATTCGCTTTTATCAAATTGATATATGGGGAGTTATTGATTATAATTTATTTATATATAAAAAAATCAGGTGTTAGGGCACCTGATTAAGACAACTACTTAGCTGTTTCATATTGCGGCTAACCCGAAAAAGAAGTAACTTCCATTGCCATGGGTGCGGTTGGGGAGTTTACTTCTTTTTATTTTGATTCAACATGATCACAATTGTCAGTGCACCAATCAAAACTAAGTTTGAATTAAATACAATAGAGATTGCTTCGTATGTTGTTATATTATCCACCTCCCGTCCTCCCAGGAAGTGATTAACCGCATTATTCGCCTATGTAGTTGTTTCCATCATTTTAGCATTTTTACCAATGTAAAACTAGAGGAAATACGAATATATGTTCTGTTTTGGTTCAAGAGTACTATGAAACGAGACAGCGTCAAGGTCGGTTTAGGACATGGGATTAGAAGGTGTTTTTTATATGACTGAAGACTTTATTAGCAGCTAGGAAGCTTGGTCTAAACATAAAAAAGGTGTCTTTTGTGGGGGACTGTCCCCAGCATGAGACACCTTTTTCGTTGCGTGTTTATTTTGGTAAGAGTCCTGCTCCAATTAAACCTGCTTTTTGATCGAGTAATGCTGGTTTAATTATGAGGGAATCTCTTAGACTTGGGTAAAGGTAATTTCTTGTTTTTTCTATTAAAGGCTGAAGAATTAAGTCTTTTGATTTCATGACACCGCCACCGATGACAATTACTTCAGGGTTGACTGTATGGACGATGTTTGCAAGTCCGATAGCAAGATAGTTGATCGCTTCATCTAGAATGTCCTGCGCCGCTTTGTCACCTTGTGAAGCTAGCTCGAATACTCCTTGGGCACCGTTTGTAATCCCGAGGCGTTCTTTGCCAATTCGTCCAATTGCTGTTCCACTTGCAAGTCCTTCAAGCGCACCTTTATTTAAGCCAGGTCCTTGGTAGGCATCTGGGCTTGGATTAACGATCATGTTGCCAATCTCCCCACAGTTTCCTTGGGCACCTGAAATAAGCTCACCATTGTTGACATATCCGCCACCGACGCCTGTGCTAACGGTTACATAGAAAACACTCTTTGCCCCTTTGCCTGCACCAAGTGTCGCTTCGGCAAGTGCTGCTGCATTTGCATCATTTTCTAGCTTAACTGGGATTCCAGTCTTTTCTTCTAGCATTTTCACTAATGGCACATCCACCCAGCCTGTGAGGTTTGGCGGCTCAATGATCACACCCTCATACGGATCTAATGGGCCTGGTGAGCCAATGCCTACTGCTTTAATCTCATACTGCTGCTTTAATCGATTAATAACCTCCTGCATATTGTTCACTGCAAATTCCGGCCCCTTTTCCGCTTCTGTCGCGCGGCTATACTCCTCTACTATCTCTCCCTGTTCATTAAAAAGACCGATGCGCAGGTTTGTCCCACCTAAATCAATGCCAATTGTGTACATAATGCTTCCTCCTTGTATTTGGGCGGGGACAGTCCCCCAATGCTTTAAAGCGATGGGGGACTGTCCCCAGTCTTACTGTTAGTTTAACGGAATTTAAAGTATGTGTGAAGAATTTCATTTAATATTTTTACTTAATCGATAAGGTCTGTTTTTAGGTAATTTTCATCAAGGATAACTAGAGAGGCTTTTTCAATGTGAAGGATAATCAAATTATTACTTTGGAGAATTCAAAAGAGACGAACAAAAACATGAATGCACTACTCTAAAAATCTAGCTAATAAATACAGGTTCTACCCTCTATTAGCTTAAAACCAAATGAAAGACCCCCACCCATTTGTGAGTGAGGATCCCTCTCCTTACCCTTTTACCGAACCTGCTAACAATCCTCTTACAAAGTATTTCCCAAGTAATATATAGACTAGTAGAGTTGGTAATGCCGCTAATAGAGCACCTGCCATTTGGACGTTCCAATGGACGATCTGACTGCCTGATAGATTTTGTAGTGCGACCATGATTGGCTGCTGGTCAGATGTGGTAATCGTGACGGCGAAAAGAAACTCATTCCATATGTTTGTAAATTGCCAGATTGCCACAACAACGAAGCTAGTAATCGATAATGGAATCATGATGTGACGGAAAATCCCGAGAAATCCTGCGCCATCAATTTGTGCGGATTCAATCATTTCATCCGGAATATTCGCATAGAAATTTCGAAACATTAACGTTGTAATCGGTAAGCCGTAGACGACGTGGACAAATACGAGTCCTGGAATCGTGTTATATAGACCGATTTCCCGCAAAAATTGAATTAACGGAATTAAGATGCTTTGATATGGGATAAACATCCCGAATAGGATAATCGTAAATAGCGTATTTGCACCTTTAAATTTCCATTTTGATAAGACATAGCCGTTCATCGCTCCTAGCAAGGCAGATAAAATCGTTGCTGGAATGACTAAATAAAATGAATTTAAAAGATTTGGCGCTAATTTTGAAAAAGCCTCAGAATAGCCGCTTAAGTCAATCGCTGTTGGCAGCTGCCACATTGTTGCAAGTGTCACTTCATCATACGGCTTTAAGCTTGTCACAACCATGACATAGACTGGCATGAGGAAGAAAAGACTCATTGCGATTAATAAAAGGTAAATCATTGGTCTGCTTAGTCGCTTTAGAACCATATTATGCCTCCGCCTTTCTACTATTGATTAAGTAAGGGACGATGAAGATTGCAACAGATACAAGCATAATAATCGCAATCGCTGCTCCATTTGCATAATAGTTGCCACGGAAGGTTGTTTCAAACATGTACACCCCAGGGACATCGGTAACGAAATTTGCCCCAGGCCCTGTCATCGCATAAATAAGGTCAAAGATTTTTAACGAAATATGAGCCATAATAATGATGACACTCACTGTAATTGGACGTAATAACGGTAAAATAATTTTTCGATAAATCATGATTTCTGAAGCTCCGTCCATCCGTGCCGCTTCCCGTACTTCATCAGGAATTCCCCGCAGCCCTGCTAAATACATCGCAAGGGAGAAGCCTGTCATTTGCCAAACGGCTGCAATGACAACAGCAATAAGCGCAGCCGGTATGCCAAATTCTATTTTTCCCCAGCTAAAGCCTGCTAAAACATTCGTATCTGTATACCATTTTGCGTTAAGGCCAAGTTTGTTCAAAAATAGATTGACCCCTGTTGAAGGGTTTAAAAGCCATTGCCAAACAACTCCTGTCACGACGAATGATAACGCCATTGGGAAAAGAAATAAGTTCCGGAAAAATGGCTCCCCTTTAATTTTTTGATCAAGCAAAATCGCAAGCAGCAACCCACTGATAATGACAAACCCGATAAATAATATCGTAAAAAAGAGCGTATTCCGTAAATCCGCCTGGAAACGGAAGTCTTGAAATAAGTATATATAGTTTTTCAAACCTGCAAATGAGAAATCAGGCACGAGTGAATTCCAATTGCTGAATGACACATAGCCGGTCCATCCGATAAACCCATATACAAAGATTAAAATGAGTAGAAATGATGGCAAAATAAAGCCGATGGCCATCAGATGGTCTCTCGAGATTTTTTTCCTTTTCCGTACGGCGGCAACTGGCTTTTGTTGTAGATCTGTTGGTTTCGCTGTTTCCATCTCGTTCTCCTCCTTTTAAGGGTAAGACCCCTCATGTAAGGGGACCTACCCCTAAGAGGGGGAAGGGAAATCCCGTCCCCTCGTGTTTATTTAAGTTCTGCCGCAGCTGCTACTAATGAATCTGTAAATTGCTTCACATCTTTTTGCGTTACAAAGATGTTGACGCTTTGGTTTACCTTCGTTAGGAAGCCTTCTGATGCTGCCGATCCGTGCGCTAAGCTTGGTGCTAACTTTCCTGATTTAAAGTCTTGCATCGTGTCTTTTCCATATTGGTCATATTTCATAATGTCTGCATCAACACGTGCTGGAATCGAGCCTTTTAATGGATTAAATGCATCCTGACCTTCTACAGATGCTAAAACGCTTAAGAATTTTTTCACACCTTCTGGATTTTCAACACCTTTTGGTAGCCCAAATGTATCTGTAATTACTTGGAACATGCCGTCCGTACCAGGTGTTGGCACATAGCCGAAGTCTTCATTCACCTTTAGCTGCAAATCATTGACAAGATACCCTTTTGCCCAGTCACCCATTACATTCATTGCCGCTTCACCGTTTGCGACTAATTGTGAAGCATCCTGCCAATTGCGTGATGCATGGTCTTCGTTCATATAGCTAAGCATTTTCTTGAAAATTTCTGCCGCTTCGACTACTTTTGGATCATCGAACGATAATTCACCTGTCCAAAGCTTTTTATATTCATCTGTACCCAATACCCCTAAAAGGACAGTTTCATAAAGATGTGTTGCAGCCCATGGCTCTTTATCACCGAGTGCAAGTGGAGTAATGCCCTTTGCTTTTAATGCATCTGCTACTGTAAAAAACTCATCAAATGTTGTTGGTGCTTTTAAGCCGTTTTCGTCGAATATTTTTTTGTTGTACCATAGGACGTTAGCCCGGTGGATATTGACTGGTACTGAGTAAATTTCGCCATCCTTGCTAACCATTTCAATTAAGTCCTCTGGAAATTTATCCATTAGCTTTTCTTCTTCGTAAAAGTCATTTAACGATTCCATTTTCCCTGCTGCTACCCAGCCTTCATTAAGCTCGGCTCCACCATGAACCTGGAATGTTGCCGGCGGATCATCTCCTTGCATCCGACTCGCTAGTACGGCTTTTGCATTTGTTCCCGCTCCACCAGCGACAGCGGCATTTTCAATCGGAACATCTGGGTGTTTTTCCTCGAATAACGCTAATAGTGCTTTTAAGCCGTCTTCCTCACCAGCACCTGTCCACCAGCTGAATATGTCTAATGTTGCTTGTTTATCGTTACTGGAGCTGCTTTCTTTTTTCTCACCTGAGCTCGAATCTGAGCCACAGGCTGATACGATTAATGAAAAAACAAAAAATAGTGCTAAAATCAAACTCTTTTTCATCTTACATCCCCCTTTTGTTTCATTGAAATCGTTTACAACTTTGATTATATAGGGTTATGAAAGAATTCTTACCAAGTGATTTCAGCACTATTTTATTAATTTCTGTATTATTTTGTGGTCGTCATATCTAACGTGCGATATTGCTTTGGTGAGACATTTGTCCATTTTTTAAATACCCTGCTAAAATAATTCGGGTCTTTATAGCCTATTTCATAGGAAATTTCCTTTAGGCTTAGCTTCGTGTTGAGGAGCAGCTCCTTCGCCTTTTCAATTCGGTATTCTGTTACGTAGTCTATAAAGGTCTTTTTTGTATGCTCCTTAAACATTTTTGTGAAGTAGGTTGGTGTTAATCCGACGTATTCTGCAACATCCTCTAGACTAAATGACTCTTTGTAATGAATTTGGATGTATTTTTTCGCCATTATGACCGCATTGTGCTCTTCCTTTTGCAGGATGACCTTTTCACAAAATTGCTTGATAATGTTTAGAAAGTCTTCCTTTGTTGTTGGGTCTGAAAGCTTATGGTCATCAATGTATAGTCCATGCTGTTCTAGCTGCTGCTTAAGACGGATGCCCCCTTCTTTAAGCAATTGGTCGAGGTTTTTCTCCTCTGCCTTCTTTTTTAAGTGCTCATAATAGAGTTCAAAGTAATCATTTGCTTGTTCGAGCCTGCCTGCCCGAATTTCATTTATGAGTGATTTTTCTAGCTTTGCCTTCGTTTCATCTTCATTTGCTTCCTTCGTTATCGGGTAGCCGTACGATACATTTGCGTTCATTGCTAATTGTGTTGAGGCTAGCAATGCTTGCTGGTAGGATACCGATAGCTTGCTTAGCTCTGCGTATGGATTGCCAATCCCGATTGTCGTTTTTGGAAGGTGTCCGCTCATTGTGCGCGCGAATTTGAGCGCATCTGCCTTGACGTGATGGGCGGACTTTTTGTCTGTGATGAAAAGAACGACAAGCTTGTCACCAACCTCCTTTTGTATGTAAGGATATGGCGCTTTATTTGGTAAAGGATTTTCCACTTGACCAAACGGCGTATAAACTTGGAAAAACGCTAAATTTGCTTGTGGAAATTGCTTTTTATATAAGTATGTTGTTTCCATTGTTATTTCGTTTTGAATAATTGATGTGATAATTTGTTGATTTGCTAGCTTCACCGTCTCCATTTGCTGCTTTGTCGTCAGCTCAGCAAGCCGCTTTTCTTCGTTGAGCTCTTTTTCTATGCGCATAAGCGCTTCAAGCGTTTCCTGCTTGTTGCTCGGTTTAAGGATATACTCCTTTACCCCATGCTTCATCGCCTCCTTCGCATATTCAAATGAATCATACGCAGAGAGGATAATAAACTTTGTCCGCGGCAGGTCAAGAAGGATTCGTCTTATCGCCTCAAGCCCGTCAATTCCAGGCATGCGAATATCCATGATGATCACATCAGGCGTATGGCGCTTCGCCTCCTCAATCGCCTTCCGTCCATTCGCCGCTTCCCCAACAACCTTAATCCGCGAAAAACTCTCCTCAATAAACCGCCGCATCGCCTTCCTCTCGATCATTTCATCATCAACAATTAACACATTCATAGCTAGCGAACCTCCTTTGATGTTTTGGGGACTGTCCCCCATTCCATCATCCCTTTGACCTACAACGCTCATGTGGCAAGGGGTGAGCGTTTGTGGGGACTGTCCCCAAATGGTGATGTTGGTTTATGATATTGTATTCGTTGTGCCTACTTGGGGACTGTCCCCCGTAGGGTGTAGGGTGATTCGGATGGTGGTGCCTTTGTTTGGTTGTGAGATGATGTCTAGGATGTTTTTCGTTTTGTAGACGAGTTCTAGGCGTTTTATGACGTTGCGCAGGCCGATGCCTGTTGAGTGCCCATGGTGTTCTTCGTTTAGATTTATCGGGTCCTGTGAGAGGATCCTTTGTTTTGTTTGTTCGTCCATTCCCTTTCCGTTGTCGGTTACTTCGATGATGATGTTTTCACCATCCCGATAGATAGCGAGGCTTATCATCCCTCCCTCCTCAAGACCTTCTACTCCATGGATGAAGGAGTTTTCGACTAACGGTTGCAGGGTAAGAGCGGGAATTTTTACATCTAAGCAGTCTTCATCAATTTTCGTTTGAAAGGAAATTCGTTCTGCAAACCTTGTTTTTTGAATGTAAAAATACTCCTGGACGACGTTTGTTTCCTCTCTAAGGGAAACAGATTTATTTATATCTCCTAGACTTGAACGTAGCAAGGTCGAGACTGATTGAATGAGCCTTGATGTAACATTTGCCTCCTCTAAATACGCCATTCTTGATATTGTGTTTAGCGTGTTAAATAAAAAATGCGGATTGATTTGATTTTGCAAATGCTTTAGCTCAAGTTCCTTCAAAAGCTTATCTAGCTCTGACTTTTCCTTTATTTCTTTAATATATTGTTTGATATCTTCACGCATTTGCAAAAATGATTCGCTTAGAACCTTGACCTCGTCGTTCGTTTTCATCTTAACGACCTGCACGTCGAAGTTTCCTACTGACATTTCCTTTGCAGCCTTTGATAAGTCACGGATCGGTCTTGTTAGCCCACGGGAAAACCAAATCGCCGCAAATAAGGCAAAAAGCAGAGTCGAGCTAAAAAGACTAATTGTGAACCACCTAAATGCCTTTTGCCGGTCTTCCATTTCTTGATAAAACAGTTGATAATCAGCTAATTCCAAATTGAGCAGCTGTAACGTCGATTCTAAAATATAGGATGAGATGCTACGGACCTCCATCGCATGTGCAGTATACTGGTCCAAATTGTTATAGCGCACCGCTTCAATCGTAATATCACTTTCAGAAATAAGGCTTGCAATCATCCGTTGGTACTTTTTAAGCTCTACTTGGTTAATCCCTGTCATCGCCTCATCTGTTAGTCGACGATTGTTTGCCAGCAAGTGTTTTTTTACCTTTTCGTATTCTTCCAGGTAAAGCGGATCCTTTTCAACAACGTAGGCATTAATTTTTTCATACACTGTTGTTGATTGCTGTGTAATTTCGTTAAAAAGTAAAAATCGTTCAAAGCTCGTACGATACTCGTTAACAAATTTTGAACTGCTGAAATAAATTGAGTAGGAGACAACGTTAAATAAGACGACAAATGCTAGAAAATATAATAATAGCTTGTTGCGAATACTGTTCATGGTTGCTGTCCTCCACTCATTGTAGCAGGATCCAACGGCAAGTCTTCTTTATGGACAATCTTTGTGTCTGTGTGCTGTAAAGGCTGTAGCTCCTTTCCTTCATTTAGTTGGATAAGCCGTTCCACTGATTCGTATCCCATCTGGTAGGGAAATTGGACAACGGTTGCTTCAATGAGTCCATTTTCAATGTATTCAAGTGTTTCGGACAGGATGTCAAAGCCGATGATATAAATATTGTCTTCTGCTTTAAGATTGCTGACTACCTTTGCAATTCCGATGCCGTCTAGCGCACTTGTCCCGTAAAAGGCTGTTACAGACGGGTATTGCTTGAGAATTTTATGAGCGGCTTCAGATGCACCGATTTCAGTAATATTTGATTCCTCGACGGTTAGTACCGAAATTCTTTTTTCCGTTGCGATTGCATCCATGAAGCCTTGAACCCGAAGCTTTTGATGTGGGGCATCGTGGCGCCCTGTAACGATTGCGACATGCTGTCGTCCTGTTGTATCGTTTATGATTGCTTTGCCAGCGATGAATCCCGAGTAGTAATTATCGGTTCCAACATAGACGGCACGCTCACTTTCGGGGGCGTCTGTATCAATCGTGACGATCGGAATTGATTTTTCCTTTGCCTTTGTTACGAGATGATTAAATTGCTCCTCGCCAATTCCCTGGGTAATGATGCCATCTACCCTGCCCGCTATTGCCATATCTATCGTTTTGAGGTGCTCAGCTGTATTTGCCTGCTTCGGACCGAGATACTCCAAATACACATTATGAAACTTCGCAGCATCGCGCGCCCCTTGCTCAACAAGCCGCCAATAATCATTATCAAGCTCCTCTGGAATGAGGACGAAATGATGCTGATAGTTGTTGTGGTGGGTGTTGGGGACAGTCCCCTGTGCTTGGGTGGGGACTGTCCCCGTTTCAAAGTGAAAGGTCTCTTTGCCATAGTATAAGGTTAGAATACTAGTAAAAATGAATACAAGAAACGTAGAAAAATAGAGAAAACGTCGAAAATAGCGCATTGAGTAATCCATCCTTCGTATTTAGGTAAGCGTTTTCTTTTATTGTATTCGATTTAATAGGGATTTGGTAGTGGGTGGTTTTTGGGGACTGTCCCTTGTGCTTGAGTGGGGACTGTCCCCAAAATTACTCAGCCTTAAAATTATGTTTCGTCAGGGGATTCCTCGGTATATTGCTTGAAAAATTGAATATTAGAATTTGTAAAGTAAGAGAGTGTTCTTTCTGTTGTGACAAGCGGGTTTTTGTTTGGGGTTACATATGTAGAATAGCTACTCCACGGATAATCCTCGGGGGTTGAGACAAGCTTTGCTTCTACAGGGTTACGATGAATGTAGCGGTTAACAGTAAGGAAGTAATTTGCGTCAAGTATGAGCTTTGCCCCATATCTTCCTTGGAAAACATGCCCTACTAACGAATATCGTTTGTTTAAATAGATTGCATATCTTGTATGGAGAACTTTGATAATCTGACTAGTTGAGGTGTCTTTCGTTTCTAGCTGGAGATGGATGTGGTTATTCATTAAACAGTAGGCGTGTAAATCAAAGGGGTATTTTTCCTTTGTTTCCTTTAAAATTTCCATGTACTTACGAATGTCCTGGCTATCATGAAATAGCTCACTCTTACGATTTCCTCTTGCTGTAATGTGATACGTTGCTCCAGGAAACCAGATTCTGTTTTGTCTTGCCATAGTTATTCACCTTTCCTTATTTTTTTATGAGGGCTATGCCCGGTCATAAGTAGATTCGTCGTTAACAGGTGAATCCCTTCTTTGGGGACAGTCCCCCAAAATTGTGGTTTTTTATTTTTTCCTTTTGAAAATTTAATTTTGAAAATGAGAGAGGGACAGTCCCCAAAACGTTGCGGGGGACTGTCCCCAGTATTATTTCGATCTCTTTGCTAGCCATTTTGATAGATAGTCCGGTATTGTGCCGGTGAGGGCGAGGGAGGCGTGGCCACCTTGGACTTCGAGGTAGGTTTTGTCCTTGCTTGAGATATGGTTCATAATTGGTTTTATTTGTTCTGCAGGTACGAGTCTATCGTATGCTGTTGCTACTGTTAAAAGATTTGCTTTAATATTTTTTAGTGATGCTCCTTTGTTGTTAATCATTTGTTTGTTTCGTATTAGCTTGTTTTCTTTTCCAAGGTCGTTTAGTAATTGCTTTAAGGTTGCACCCGGAAGCGGGATGTGCCCCTCTGCCCACATATTGATTCTTCGCCACCGCTCAACGTGTGAGTCATCATAACTTTTTTGAAGCAGGGTTGCCTGGGGGCTAAAATAAAGCGGCGAGGTAATAAGACGCATGCCTGCCTTGATAACTTGAGCAGGAATGAGTCCCATTGCATCGATTATTTCTTCCATATTGAAGCTTCCATCCTTAATCGCCTTTGCCCACTCATCAAAAACAGGAGTTTGACTAAAGTCTACCGGGGTTGCAAGCAAAACGAGATTTTTGATCGGTACTTTTGTTATCGCGGCAAACATTGTCGCAAGTGTGCCCCCAAGACAAAAGCCAATGACAGTGATTTCTTTTGCATTAGAATGAGCTAATACACGTTCAGATGCAGGCTCTATATATTGCGAAAAATAGTCATCAAGAGTCATATCCTTATCTTCATAGCCCGGGATGCCAAAATCTATTAAGTATACATCATAGCCTTCCTTACCAAATGCCTCAATCATACTCATGTTAGGCCCCAAATCAAGAATACTCGGCTGGTTCACTAGTGAATAGATAAGATAGAGTGGTACGCTAAATCGTTTATTCGGAGATGGATAGTACCAAAGTGTCGCCTTGTTTTTCTTCCAAATCGCTTCTTTTGGCGTTTGCCCTATTTCAGGGAGCCTTTCGCTCCATTGCCGATTGTACCCTCGCCACCTTTTCAATTCATGCTCTACTAGTTCATACTGTGCTTGGTTTAATTCGTTGTTAGCCAATGTTTTTCAATCTCCGCTTTAAAACTTCGATAGGCGCTTCCTGTGTCTGGTTATTTTCTGCTTCTTGTTGATCGTTTAGTGGCTGTCTATTCACCCCTACATCTACTTGCTCTCTTAGAAATGCGAGAATATTTTCTCGAGGGTTTGTTGTAGTATCCGGTGATGATGATGACTTTTCACTTTGTTTTTGGCTTAAACTAGCTACGGAAGCTTTGCTTTTATTTAATCGTTGAGAAACAGAGGATTGCTCACGATTTGATACAGCTTGTGTCGCTACTGGCGCATTTTGCAGCTGTCTTAAATAATCCTCTAGTAAGTCCATTTTCTCTTCTAGCTGTAAAACTAGCTTAGCTACGTTTGCAACATCATCCTTTGTCGGGATTCTTAAAGCAGTCGTTATGATTTCCTGATACCTTTGTAGTTGTCTTAGCACCTCTCCGGTAACTGCTGATTGATCTGCCGCAAGCTTCACTAAACTCTCATTGTTAAGCTGATTTTGAATGAATTCATTAATTCTCGCCTCACCACCTTGGGCAAGCTTTTTTAGTTCTTTGTATAATTGATCTGTAAGTTTGCTAGACATATTATTCACTCCTATTATTGGGAATTTTTTTGGGGACTGTCCCTCTTTGGGGGACTGTCCCCAAACAGGCCTTATTCCTTTTGAAAGCTAGAGTAGAATCCTTTTGTAGCAATGTTTCCTGGGTGTGGGGGACTGTCCCCAATTTGTTAGTTGTGTCTCCTTATTTGTTGTAAACTCATTTATTGGGGGACTGTCCCCCATTAAGCTTCTCCCATTAAGCTAGTGCTGAGGTGCCTCCGTCGATTGTTAGGATGTGGCCGTTGATGTAGTTGGAGGCTGGGGATGCTAGGAATAGGATGGCGCCTTTTAGGTCGTTTGGGTGGCCGATTCGTCCTGCTGGTGTGCGGGCGATGATTTGTTTGCTGAAGTGGTCGATGACAGGTTTTGAGAGTTTTGTTGGGAAGAATCCTGGAGCGATTGCGTTGACTTGGATATTGTGTGGTGCGAGCTTAACTGCTAGGTCTTTTGTGAAGGTCATGACGGCTCCTTTACTCGTGTTGTAGGCTGTTGTGTTCATAAAGGTGTCCATTGTGCCACCAAATCCTGATATTGATGCGATATTGATGATTTTTCCGGATTTTTGCTTTGTCATTACATTTGCAACGGCTTGTGAGAAGAGGAATGTTCCTTTGACATTAACAGCCATGACTTTATCCCATTTGTCTGCAGGCATTGTTAGGATCGGTGCAATCCATGATGTTCCGCTATTGTTTACTAATATATCGATCGTTCCAAACTGTTTGACTGTTTCTGTGACAACATGTTCAACCTCAGCTGGTACTGTTACATCACATTCAAACGCAAGGGATTGGACCCCTTTGTCTTTTAGAGCTTTACTTACTTCTAGACATGCAGCGAGATCACGAGAGCATACGACGACATTTGCACCTGCCTCAGCTAATGTATGTGCCATGATTTCTCCTAGGCCTCTACCACCACCTGTAACAATTGCCGTTTTGTTGGAAACATTGAATAATTCATTTACTAACAAAGTCTTCAATCCTCCTAAACTGTTAGCTATCGGATATTTATCCTATCACTCTTTTTTATCCGTACTTTAGTATAAACGGATACGTTAGAAGTTGTGATAGAAAATAGTTTTTTCGCTTACGCCTGATTTTCATATACATGAATTAGTAGATTTAACTATTGCCAAAAGGAATTGGGGGAATATAGGCGAATTAATAGAATACGTATTTTTCAGAAAAAGGAGTATATCATGATGCGAATGTTAACCTATTCTCCCCCTAAGCTGAAGCCGTCAACTGCATCCACACAGGTTATCGATGAGCTTGGACAGGTTGTTTGTACGTTTAAGCGATCGTATAAAAACATTTGGTTCCGTATTGCCGATGTCTTTTTAGATCATCATTATTTTGTTCAAGTTGATGTTTATTCAACTAATGGGGAATTACTCTATCAAGGGAAAAAAATTCCACGCTGGGGGAAAACTCAATATAAAGTGATCAATTGCAAAACGACTGAACGCTATCACATCACCTACAAATCGATGCAGGTTGTTGTACCTGAGTTCATGATTTCATCGAATGATGGGCAGTTTATCGTTAAGCGGGAGCTGATGGATTGGGCAGGGTTTTATTATAATGAACAAGAAGTTGCTAGATGGAGGATGAAAACAACCGAATTGTTTAAAACATATTTGCAAATTGAGGATGCTTCACCTATAGAGGATCCAGCGTTCTTTGTTTGTCTGTTTCAATTGATTTTTTATTATGGTGAATAAACTTCCCAAATAAAAAATGCGAATACCTAAGGCATCCGCATTTTTCGTATTTTTAAGAGGCATATACTTTCTTTATTTGTGAAATCAAATCTTGCAATAATTCATTCGTTGTAATATCTGCTGTCTTCTCGCCTTTATCATGTGCGCGTAACAGAATTTGTAGCAGCTCTTCTTGTTTTAGCTGGCTTTCTTTCATTTATACAAATCCCTTTCTTTTTTTACATATTCAGACAATATGAAACTATTATACTTTTTGCCATTTAAAAATGCAAGATGGAATAATCCCCCTAAAGTATTTCCCTTTTCTCCAAACATCACCAATTCCCTTCCTCCATTCAAACCTTTTTGATGGCTCAAGAATGAGTTATAATAGAAGAATTAGGGTTTCTTCCACAATCGTTCTGTGGGAATTAAGTACGGTACAGCTGATTAGTTGAATGTTAGCTGTGAAAGGAGTTCATTTATATGCTTGGTCGGGAACTTAGTAAGGAGCTTGTGCTTGGTGCCGGTGAACAAATTAAACAATTGCTATCTCCTCATGATGAACATGACCGGAATTTAATTAAAAAAGGTCTTATATTGTTTCGTCAAGGTAGTATATATAATGTAAACGCAATAGATCATACGGTTTCTGCACGTGTGCAGGACGTAACGAGTGTTCAGGTCGAGATAGATTTGGATGATTTTGTGATGAGTACATGTACATGCCCATCTGAATCGATTTGTCGGCACCGTATTGCCACTTTCCTATATGTATATGCAAGTGTCGACCGCGTTGGAACGTTTGTTGACCTATGGAAGGAAGAGAAACCAGTTGATGCGATTTTAAAGCAGCACGTTCGAAAAGCAAGCTCGTTTTTTACAGAGGAAAAGGAATATGAGGATTCCTCGTTAGCAAGCTGGATTGCGTTTTTTGAACGCGAATATGAAAATTGGTATGAGCAGGTTTCCTCTCCACATCAGATATTTCAAGGTCTCTATCATCAATATTATTCGAGACTGAAGCAAAAAGCACCTAAGTCTCCTGAGATGAAGCAATTTTTTATCGTTCAATCGTCTGTCACGGTTCTTTTAAAAATGGTACAGCTCCTTAATGAGACGAACCCAACTGAATATATGCTACAAAATATCGTTTATCCATACATTGATCAGCTAATTGATAATACTAGTGCAGCAATTCGGGAAATGAAGCGGTATGCATTGCCGTTTGCCCTTGATCCATTGCTCGTTGATAGTGTTGAGCGGTTTCGTGAGCTACTCACTACTAGTAAACATTTCCACTTCCAGCAAATCCAGCTTTACCAATTGCTCTGGGTTGAACTGCTGCGTCGTGACAAATTTATTACGATCGAGCGAGAATGGCTTGAGGAGCGGTTAACCTATGAGGAGGAGTATAAAGCCGAATTGGAAATAGCGCTTATGCATATGGATTTTCTCCAGTCTCGAGATGAGCAGGTCTTTGCTTATTTAAAGGAGCTAAACTCAACTGCGCTCCCGCTTTCTTTTTATTGGGTAGAGGACATTCTGAAGAAAAAAAATTGGAAGCGACTTTCTAGCTGGCTTTCATTCCTCATGAACAATATGGCGTCTTATATGAATAGTGACTTGCCATTTCATGAAAAACGAGAAACGGCAAATTATCTTTTACAAATCATGAAGCAGCATGCCGACTCAACAGGTAATAGCCAAACTTATGAAAAAGCTTGTCGCAGCATGCTTCCATATAGTTATGCTGAATACAATGAGTATCTTTTAAATAAAGAGGAATATAGAACATGGATTGAGCTGCAAACATTGCTTGGTTTTTCACTCGATGACTTTAATAGCTATGTATTAAAGGATATTGAAAAGCGCGATCCAGGTGTGCTTCTGCCGTTGTATGTTAAATCGGTTCAAGAGGAAATCCGCATGAAAACAAGAGAAAATTATAAAATGGCAGTTCGTTATTTGAAGCGGATAAAAGCGCAATATAAGAAAATGAAACGTGAAGAGGTTTGGGAAAACTATATTCACCAACTATCTGAGGAGCATAAACGATTACGTGCCTTCAAGGAAGAATTAAAGAAAGGAAAGCTCATTCATGATTAATACTATTCATATTGTCGTACATGCTGAACAAATTGAGAATTATCATTTTTATGTGTATTGTACGTCTGCGCATGATGATAGCCCTATTCCTGTCAATGAATTCTCCCGCTATCTTTTCACATGGCATGAGTCGTCCTTTTTCGGAACAAATTTAAAGGATATAAGCTATATCGGAATGCCTTCAGTGCTGCTGTCACCATGGATGATGGTCGAGTTACTAGGGAAGGAAACCTATAACTCACTTGCTACGATTACGTTATCAGATGATACGCAGCAGCTGGCAAATCAAGCCCAGGTTATTTACGAATTGATCGAAAACAAGCAGTACGTTCCTGACTTCGAGGGCTGGAAGCATGGTCTACTCCGTTTCAAGGATGTAAATGAGGAATTAGAAGGATTTGCTCTAGATTGGTTTTCCGCAGCAATGACAGATTTAATCGAACAGGATGCCGTTCTAAAGAACGCTTGGACAGAAATTGTAAATGAGTATCCTGTCTTAACAACGTTTGATGGTCATTTTATTGATGAGACTGACTTTCTTGAAAAAATCGGCTGGCACTTAGATGTAACGCCATTCACTGTCGGCCTCCGCCTAAACGAGCCTGAAATTGATGGTGAGGATTGGCAGCTCGAAATTTTGCTGCGCAATAAAAGCAATGAAGAAGAAATCATTCATTATCAAGGGGCATCAAGCCTTCCTAAAAAATGGACGCCTTATTTAGATAAAATTGCGCGCGAGCAGGAAAGATTTTCTGAAGTTGTCCCTTGGCTTAGCTTTGAAACAGGAACGACGTATATTACCGAGGATGAAGCATGGTTATTTTTGACAAGTGCAAGTGAAACGTTGATCAATATGGGTGTTGAAATTTTGCTTCCATCATGGTGGCAGGTCGTCAAAGAGTCGCAAATGATGCTGAAGGCAAAGGTTTCCTCTACTCCTAGAGGACAGTCATTTGTCGGAATGAATTCGCTCATTGATTTTAACTGGCGCTTTGCAACAAATGGGGTTGAGATGAGTGAGGAGGAATTTCTGGCACTTGTCTCACAAAAGCGACGCCTTGTGAATTTCCGCGGGCAATGGATTAAGCTAGACCCTGCGTTTATTAAGCAGGTCCAGGCAATTTTGAAAAGAGCGGATCGCGAGGGCTTGCATTTATCAGATATATTGCATCAGGAGCTAAATGCAAAGGATATTGATGCAGATGATGACGATGTTGTTGATACACGAGCATTTGCCAATATTCAAATTGAGCTAAATCAGCAAATGAAAAAAATGCTGAAAAAGCTAACTGATACGAGTGAATTACCAACTCATCAAATACCTGAAGAGTTTCTTGGCATACTGCGACCTTATCAGCAAAACGGGGTTGATTGGTTATTGTTTTTACGCAGTGTTGCCTTTGGGGCTTGTTTAGCTGATGATATGGGATTAGGAAAAACGATTCAAATGATTGCTTACTTCTCTTATGTGAAAAAGCATGAGAAGCCAGAGCAGCCTGCCTTAATCATCGCGCCTACCTCTGTTCTTGGTAACTGGCAAAAGGAATTTGAAAAGTTTGCCCCACATCTGCGGGTTAAGCTTCATTATGGACCAAATCGCGCGAAGGAAGAAAGGTTCACTGCTTCCATTCAGGAGGCTGATGTTGTCTTAACTTCCTACGGCTTATCACATGCTGATTTTGAAGAGCTTTCATCACTAACATGGAATACGGTTTGTCTCGATGAAGCGCAAAACATTAAAAATGCACATACAAAGCAGTCACGTGCGATTCGTAAACTCAAGGGTCAGCACCATATAGCGTTAACAGGTACACCGATGGAAAACCGTCTTACTGAGCTTTGGTCAATATATGATTTCTTAAATCGCGGTTATTTAGGAAGCTTGCATAGCTTTCATAAGCGCTATGTCCTGCCGATTGAAAAGGATCGCGATGTTGAGCAAATCGAACAGCTGCAGCGTTACATTAAGCCGTTTTTATTAAGAAGAACAAAACGGGATGAACAGGTTGCCTTAAATCTCCCTGAGAAGCAGGAGCAAAAGGAATATGTGCCACTTTCTGTTGAGCAGGCATCCCTTTATGAACAGCTTGTCAAGGATACGTTCGAACAGGTAACCTCACTTGCTGGGATGCAGCGGAAGGCATTAATTTTAAAAATGCTTGGCAAGCTAAAGCAAATTTGCAATCACCCTGCCTTGTATTTAAAGGAAGAGGATCCAAAGCAGCTTATTACACGTTCACATAAGGTTGAAAAGCTATTAGAGCTAACAACTTCAATACATGAGCAGCAGGAAAGCTGTCTTATTTTCACACAGTATATCGGAATGGGCGAAATGATTAAAAGGCTTCTTGAAAAGCAATTCTCTGAAAAGGTGTTGTTTTTAAACGGAAGTGTCATGAAGGCAGAACGGGATCGCATGGTTGAATCATTTCAAAATAAAGATTTCCCATTTTTAATTCTTTCTTTAAAGGCCGGCGGAACTGGATTAAACCTTACTGCGGCTAACCATGTTATCCATTTTGATCGCTGGTGGAATCCTGCAGTTGAAAACCAAGCGACAGATCGTGCTTATCGAATTGGTCAAGAGCGGTTTGTCCATGTGCATAAGCTAATTACAACTGGTACGATTGAAGAAAAAATTGATGATATGCTTGAGAAAAAGCAATCACTAAACGATGAAATTATTCAAAGCGAAAATTGGATTACAGAGCTTTCATCTGATGAGCTTGAAGAGCTGTTTACGTTGTCGATGAGTTAAAGGATATAGAAAATGCTGTCTAGCTCCTATTTCAATTTTGACCTCTAGGAGCTAGACAAGATAAAGGTTTATACCTCTTATAATTAAGAAAGGGGAGCAATAAATGGCAACAAAACAAAAAACGAACCGTAAAGCAACGTCAGAGAAAAAATCACCGCAATGGGAGAAGCTAGTAAAATTAATTGAAAAAAAAGTATCAAAGTAATAGCGACAGTTTTTGAGACTGTCGTTTTTTCTTTGCAATCCTCTTAAAAAAATCGGCTGATTAACGAGGGGAGATTTAATCAGCCGTAAACGTGGGGAATGAAGAGGATTTGCTTGGATTTTCTCTTTTCAGGAGGACTGGTTTTTAGGCTTCCTGTTCCACGAGTTCACGAGGTTTGCCGCTCATAAAGCGAACGGAGTCTGCGACAACTTCTGTAACGTAAACACGTGTCCGTTCCGCACTTTCATAGCTTCGAGTTTGAATCCGACCTATTACACCTACAATGGAGCCCTTTCGACAGTAGTTTGCTGTGTTTTCAGCTGTCCGCCGCCAAAGGGTGCAGTTCACAAAGTCGGTATCAATTTCACCGGCATTGTTTCGAAATTGTCTGCTTACTGCAAGAGTAATATTTGCAACAGGAGCACCATCTGCTGTATAACGAATTTCCGGATCCTTCGTTAGACGGCCTACTAGTATGACTTGATTAATCACCTTTTCCCTCCTTTCCTTTCATGTACAACTGTATTGTAATTGATTTGTCCTATTTGGAAAAACGTGTAAATTTTCATTTTGCATGGATTACACGGATAAGTTTGACCTTTGTTTTTATCTTTTGTCGTTCATAGGTTTCATTTATTCATTTGTATTTTACTAATTTAATAAATCTTTTAATCTTTGAGGAGGATTCACGATGTATGAGAAATGTTTTTTTCCAGAGAAGCTTATACCTTGAAGGATCCTTTGAAAGGAAGAGGATTTAATGATGTCTTGTTCAAGAGGTGCCCCAAGGTAACATTGCTTTTCTTCGTTCCATTGATAATAATGAATCGATAAATCCGGATTAGTGATATGAAAAATAAGTCTCAACAATCCCTTAGGCTTTTCAATTTCATAATGAATTTCAACTGTTGCTTTGAGAGGAACTCGGAAATGATGATAGTTAAATCGTCCCTTCTTCTCACCACCTACCCGCAATGTAACTAGTTCATCTGAATTAGCCTCGTTTCCTTGAAGCTTATTCGTTTCATCCTTTTTCAAATAAACACATTTTAATTTAATGTTCACCTTTTCTCCCTCACATTATTATTTTTTTACACTCGTAGTATAGCTTACTACTAATTTTTTCAAAATTCCTCCAATCATTTTATTAGGTGGATTTTAACTAAATTTCAGGAAATTTTACCCTTTTTCTCTTTAAATCTTCCATTTTTTTCAGTATGCTTTTTATAGGTCAAAATATCTATAAATGATTAATTTTCGTACAAATAGGAAAAAGTTCTCAAGTTGGACTTTGCTGGCATTTGGATGTAGGGGAACCAGATAGAAAGGGAATGGTTCTATGAATGAGTTGGAGAAATTTAAAATGAATATGAAGTATTACCGTGAGTTAAACGGCTGGTCTCAACAGCAATTAGCAGATAAGCTATGTGTTTCCCGACCGGTTATTACACGGCTTGAATCAGGAGAGCAAGTGCCTGACCTCAGCTATATTCTTTCACTATGCAAGGCATTTAATATCCAAATCGAGAAATTACTCGGAGCTACACATCAGACAACTGACAGTATTTTTGAGGAATCTATGAACTATACAATTGAACATCCACTGACACCAATCGTTGACTATCTCTGTAAACAGCCTCGATTGGTAGCTAGCATTCAAACATTGCTTAAGCTTAAAGCAAAGGAACGTAGAATTATTGAGGATCTAATCATTACAACGATAGAGAAATCTGCAAAGCTGGCAGAATAAGCTAGTGAGCGCTATGATATAATGTTATAAGAAAAGCGGAGGCGCCTTGAACAGCTCCGACAAGCACAAGACGTATGGAACTGTAATTCCTATATCGATTGTGACTCGACGGGCTTGGCGCTGGAGCTAGACAATTTAGAAAAAGCGGAAGGCATGAGACTCCTACTTAAAGAAGCGTGTCAACCTCCCGGACGGCCGCCCGCAAAAGGCGAATGCCTGAAGCAGAAATCAACAATCAAGTGTAACAGAGCGTTTTAAAAAAACTTACGTGCTTAAAGAGGGTGATGATCATAAAAACATTCAAGCTAGTCGATTTAAAAGTTGAACATGAAGCTGAAGGTGAAAAGAAGCTACTTGCGATCCCTTTGAAGGATGGCTTAGTGCTTAATCGAGAGGATGGGGAAAACTCGTGGCTAATTGAGGCTTTAATCGATAAGGATTTCCAGCCAATCTTTGAGCAATTATATGATGCAAAGGCACAAATTCGAGCCTTTGTCACGATCTCGAAAAAAACGAATACACCGGCACAAATCGTTGGGAAAATCAAAACGATTACGCCATTGGAGCAGGATTTATCGATTCTAATTGATGGCCGACTTCATGCCTCAAGGCGATTACACGACCCAGAGGTATTGCTTAGAACCTTAATGGGTCAAGGACTTACTGGCGATGCTCTGATTGAGGCATTTACCGAGAACGTAAACATTAAGAAGGATACGACAAGATTATAAAATATGAACAGGACTTGGCATTCTCGGGTAGCCAAGTCCTGTTTGCTTTTAGAAAAATTTCTTTTTATTTCGCTCCTCTTTTAAAATTTCAACTGCTTCCCTAAACCGTTGTGAGTGTACAATTTCTCTTTCTCTTAAGAAGGCAAGGCCATCATTCAAATCAGGATCATCTGACATATTAATAATCCATTGGTATGTAGCGCGTGCCTTCTCCTCTGCCGCGATATCCTCATAAAGATCAGCGATTGGATCGCCCTTTGCTTGGATATACGTCGCAGTAAATGGTACACCATCTGCATTATGATAAAAGAGGGCCTTGTCATGATCGACGTAGTGTGGAGCAATTCCTGCTGCTTTTAGCTGTTCAGGTGTTGCGTCCTTTGTTAGCTTATAAATCATCGTCGCAATCATTTCTAAATGAGCAAATTCCTCTGTACCGATATCGTTTAACAGCCCGATGACCTTATCTGGTATTGTATAGCGTTGGTTTAAGTAGCGAAGGGCTGCCGCTAATTCTCCATCAGCCCCACCATATTGCTCAATTAATAATTTTGCGAGAAATGGATTACATGTACTTACCTTTACTGGATATTGCAGCTTTTTTTCGTAAATCCACATTCAATAACACTCTCCTCTCTTTATACTTGCCATGGCCATGGAGCTCTTCCCCAGCTCCAATTTGCATCTGCAAAGCTGCCGCCAAAATGCTGCAGCATCCCAAATTTTGCTTCAAATTGCTGTTTTAGCTGCTTGCTGTAAGCCGTACATTGGTTAAATTGTTGAATTGCTTGAACATCATTCGGATGGGTATCTAAATAAAGGGTTAGCTCGACAAGAACAAAGTCAATCGCTTGGATTTCCTCTAATAGCTGATAATATTCATCAGGTAGTTGATGTTTGCTCACACTACTTTACCCCCTTTTTTCCTTTATACGGATTTTTATAAGGGTCATATAAGGCTGGCCAAAGCGTTCCTTTTCTCAATGCTTCCTGTGGTGAAAACTGCGGTAAATTTGGTGGTTGAAAACCCATATATAGATGCGGAGGTGTTGAATAATACTTCAATCCGATTGGTGGGCACGGGTCAAAACGACTGTGAAACGGCTGATAGCTCTTAACTCTGGTGAAGGCTGGCTGTTGTTGCTCTTGAGGACCTTTCATCTTTATCACCTCTTTTTTAAAGTGAGCATTAGCATTATTGGGCTACGCTACACTAGCCATTTTTTTGCTAATCTATTACTATCCTATTCTTAATGATTTGATACTTATGCCTGCTAATCTTAAAAATTTATAAGCTGCAGTTTCAGTGTATTTGTCAACTTTTATTAAAAATTTGTCAACTTTCGGAGAAAATCTCCTAACTTTTGCAGAAAATTTGTCAACTTTCGGGAAAAATCTGTCATTCGACAAGATTCGACCGCTCTTTTAACTAAAAAAAGGCTAACATCCATGTCAGCCTTCTCCATTAGTTATTTTTCATCTTTCTTTTCTTCATCATTTGGTTCTAAATCATTGTTGTTTTCTTCATTCGTGCCATCTAAGATGTCGCCTGCATCATTTCCATTGTTTTGAACTTCATCATTAATATCATTATCATCATTGCCATTTCCAGTTGTATCTGTATTTTGTCCTCCATCTTCACCCGGTTGGTTGTTATCCATGTTTTCTTCTTGTGGTGCTGGATCCGGGTCATCATTTGTTGCACAGCCCGTTACGAGCATCGCTGCAAGCAGTGAACCGACTAACATTAATAGCCATTTTTTACTCATGCTGTTTTCTCCTTTCAAATTTAGATAACATATTTTTACACATGTCCTTGAATAGCTTTTCCAAAAATAAAAAAATCATTACATAAATTTTCAAAATACTACTTATATATAGAAGGCTGTTTTGCAAACTTTGTTGCTCTTTTACAGTGTAGTCGTTCGGGGCTGATTTACGCTTCAGTACTAAACCCTTATATAGTTAGTACTATTTAGAAAAAAGCCATAAAAAAAGGACAATTCAACCTAAACTTGGTCAAATTGTCCTTGAATTTTTATTCTTCTTTTGCACCTAATGCGAACATCATTTCAGCTTCACAAGCAATTTCTCCATCAACAGTTGCTCTACCTGTAGCTTTGACGATTGAGCCTCTTGCACGAGTTACCTCAACCTCTAGTCTTAGCTGGTCACCTGGCTTTACTTGTCTTTTAAAACGGCAGCTGTCAATTCCTGTGAAAAATGCGATTCTGCCACGGTTTTCCTCTTTTTGTAACATTGCTACTCCTACAACCTGGGCCATTGCTTCAACAATAAGAACCCCTGGCATTACAGGATAGTCTGGGAAATGTCCGTTAAAAAATTCCTCATTCGCTGTAACATTTTTAATTCCTACTGCATGCTTTCCTTCTTCTACTTCGATAATTCGATCAACGAGTAGAAAAGGATAACGATGCGGGATAATTTCTTTAATTTGTTGAATATCTAACATATGTATTTTTCTCCTTATAATTAAATTTACATAAAGTCTTACGTATGTATACGACAAAAGGAAGGCATACACCTTCCCAATTATTAATAGTATACTCTTTTTGATTATTCTTTTTCAACTAGGTCGATGATGTGTTGCCATGTTGATTTGTCGAGTGCGTCTGAGGCCTTTCCATCGCCAATTACTGCATAGCCTACGATAACACCGACAATTGCACTAACCACCATGAAAATAAGAACAAGCAATACTCTTATCCATATTGGAATTAATCTGATACGGATCCGTTTCTTTCCCTTTTGATCCGTTCCTTCTTGTACCTTCTTGGCTTTTTTTGCTTTTTTCATTTCTTCTCGGCTAGTAACTTTCATCGTTTCCTTCGCAACCAATAGACCTAACTCCTATCTAACACCGTTTATTAACCCCATCATTTGATCACCCATTGTAATCGTCTTTGCATTCATTTGGTATGAACGCTGGGAGACCATCATATCAGTCATTTCCTTTGATAAATCGACATTTGACATTTCTAATGCACCTTGCTGCATTGATACTTCACCACGTAGGGCACCTTCAAGATATGTGAAGATTTCATCCAATTGTACATTACCTAGGTTTTCACTTAGGCTGTAACGATTATTTCCTGCTTGAACGAGCAATTGTGGACGGTCTACTTGCACAACACCTAATCCAAATACTTGTGGCAGGTCATTGTCATTATTTGGTACAGCTGTAATCGTTCCATCCTGAGAAATTTGAATTTCCTTGAAATTTTCTTCAAAAATAATTGGATTTCCGTTTTCATCAAGGACATTTCTGCCTTCAGCTGTTGTTAACTGCAAGCGATTCGTCCCATCAGCTGTTGGCGATAAATAAAGAGAACCGTCTCTTGTATATTGCGTTTCACCATCAACATCAATTTGCAGAAGCTGATTTGGTGATGTAAAGGCAATATCAAGTGAACGCCCTGTTTGCTTAAGTGTTCCTTGGCTAAATACTAAGCTGCTATTGAGCCTTGCACCAGTGCCTTGTGTAATGCCTAGCTCTGTTCCAAAGCGGCCAATTTCTGCCTCGGCATCTGTTTGATTATTGAACTGCTGTCTCACAAGCTCTGAAAAAGCTGTTTGCTCTCTTTTATAGCCTTGTGTATCGATATTTGCTAAGTTATGGCCAATTGTATCAAGCTGCTTTTGAAGCTGGCCCATTGTATTTGTTGCTGTAATCATCGAGCGTAGCATTGTTTGTTCCCCCTATTAACCTATCCGGCCAATTTCGTTTGCGGCCTTTTCCATGCTTTTATCATATGCTTGTAATACCTTTTGATTTGCTTCAAATGAACGATAAGATGTCATCATATCTGTATAAGAACGAGCAATATCAACCGTTGAACCTTCGAGATAATTTTGCTTTAAGCTATATTGAACCTCGCCGTTACCTAGTGCTGTTGGGATGTTTGTATTATCAGCTGTTCTGTACAATCCATTGCCTTCCTTTACAAGGTTGCGGACATCATCCTCAAAGCGGACATCGATTTGTGCGATAAATTCTCCCCCTGCAAAAATGTCACCATCTTCAGTAATTTGATAATCATTTGCTAGAATTTGAATCGGTTGTCCTGCTGTTGAAAGCACAGGGTTGCCACTTGATAAAAGTGTTCCATTTTCATCAAGTGTAAAATTACCATTGCGTGTATAGCGTTCTTCCCCAGCTTGATTTTCGACAGCAAAGAGGAGGAATCCCTTTCGATTTGTTTCAGGATGTATTGGAACATTTTGCTCAACAAGTGCTACATCGCTTAATAGTCCTGTTTCACGAATATCGCCTTGATTGTATTTATTATTGATTTCCTGTACGTATGCACCAGTATTGATTGAACCAACTGTAGATGGGATTGGTTGGTTATCGATTCTCTTTAGTAGCATTTCAGGAAATGCGCGGACAGAGGCTTGGTCTGCTTTATACCCAGCTGTGTTGGCATTTGCGATATTATTTGAAAGCATTTCTGTTCTTCTTTGTTGCGCCACCATACCAGCTGTAGCTGTATATAAACCTCTTAACATATATATCTCCACCTTCGTAAAATAATTCTTGCCGGACAAATTGAATTCTTTTTCGACAGAATTCCCTAATTACCATTATAAAGGAGAAGGACAGTTTTCTCATTACATTTTTTTAGGAAAAGAATGACTATTTCGTGTGAGGGATTTAAACAATTGAACATATGAAAAAAGAGTCATCTAGGAGACTCTTTTTTCGTCATATATTAGCCAAGTTTTTTGCGTGGTAATTTGTCCATGTTGTCTAGCATAATGCCTGTGCCGATCGCAACACAATCCATTGGTGCCTCTGCAACTAATACTGGTAATTTAAGCTCTTCTGCTAATAATAAATCAAGTCCGTTTAGCAGAGCGCCGCCTCCAGTTAAAATAACACCGCGATCAATAATGTCAGCTGAAAGTTCAGGTGGCGTTCTTTCAAGAACACTTTTCGCAGCTTGTACAATAACAGCAACTGATTCACGAAGTGCCTCTTCAATTTCTTTTGAATTCACTGAAATTGTGCGTGGTAAACCTGTGACCATATCTCGTCCACGTATTTCAATTTCTTCAGAACGTGCGCCTGGGAATACCGTTGCAACATTTATTTTAATGTCTTCAGCAGTACGTTCACCAATTAATAGCTTGTACTCACGTTTAATATAATTTAAGATTTCAGAGTCAAACTTATCCCCTGCCATCTTAATTGATGAGGCGGTGACAATATCGCCCATAGATAATACAGCGACATCTGTAGTTCCACCGCCTATATCAACGACCATATTTCCATAAGGTTGGAAGATGTCCATTCCCGCACCAATCGCTGCGACCTTTGGCTCTTCCTCAAGAAATACATTTTTACCGCCGCTTTTTTCTGCAGCTTCTCTAATAGCTTTTTGCTCAACAGAAGTAATATTAGTTGGGCAACAGATAAGCATACGTGGCTTCGTAAATAAACCCTTTACATCAAGCTTATTGATAAAGTGCTTGAGCATTGCCTCTGTTACTTCAAAATCCGCAATGACTCCATCTTTTAAAGGACGAATAGCAACAATATTCCCAGGAGTACGCCCTACCATGCGTCTAGCCTCTTCACCAACCGCAAGAACCTTTCCTGTGTTTTTATCTAATGCTACAACCGATGGCTCATTGAGTACAATTCCTTTCCCTTTCACGTGGATCAGCACATTAGCAGTACCTAAATCTATACCTATATCCCTTGCAAACATTCTATCTATATCCTCCTTGCAAATCTTCATTCCCAGAATATCTAACCTAATTAAATATTGTATCATAAAATGAAAAAAATAGTATGATTTTGTAAAATAATTTAGTTTGATTATGTAGGGATTTGTCGATTTACAATGAATTAGATAGTCTCATTATTTTACAGGCTCTTCTTCTAAAATTTCATCCTTCTTGTACTTAAGCTTTGTTGCCTCTCCACCACGCAAATGTCTAATTGATTTATGGTAATCAAGTATTTCCTTTACTTCATTCGCAAGATCAGGGTTTATTTCTGGTAACCTCTCCGTTAAATCTTTGTGGACAGTACTTTTGGAAACGCCAAACTCCTTCGCTATGACACGAACTGTTTTCCTTGTCTCCACGATATATTTCCCAATCTTGATTGTGCGTTCTTTGATGTAATCGTGCACACCACTCGACCTCCCTAATATGGATGTGAGAAGTGTGAAATGAGACTCGCATGCCAAGACACTTTGTCGGTTTTCTCTTAGATGAATGAATGATGCCTATGCTACTGCGATTAGAATATACACTCACGATCCCTCACCTCAAACACTCTCTTTGATAGGTTTGTAACATTTTATTAGCTTGGTTGATGGAATATGCAAGAAATGTCAGGAGGGACAAGGGTTTATTTCTTTTTTTTATATTTTCTTAGGAAATAAGCAGATGATTCCCTCGTTATTTTCATGAATATTTCCCGAGAAATTTGTCGATAAAATGGAAATATATAGGTATTTGTTGCGTATATTGGCAAATTAATCCAAGTAAAAAAAGACGACCATGTATCCATGATCGTCCAGAAGCGATGTTAATCCATCCATACATCTCCATCTTTATATGTCATTTGCTCTGGATAGCGTAAATTAATAACCTCCTCCTGTTTTTCAATTGATGGAGCTTTTGTTGATAATGAGACAAGGATATTTGTGACGATACCAGCAAAAGCTCCAAATACCCCTGCCCCGGTATCGATAATTCCCGCTATCGTAAAGCCGCCGTATTTTGAAGCAAAGATATAAATTAACGTAACTGCTAAGCCAACGATCATTCCTGAAATAACCCCTGGCGTATTTGACCGCTTCCACCATACACCGATTAGTAGCGCAGGGAAAAATGTTCCTGATGCAAGTGCAAAGGCCCATGCAACGATTTGGGTAATCGCTCCTGGAGGGTCTAGAGCGATGACACCGGCTAATAATGTCGCAATAACGATTGACCAGCGAGCGACCGCTAAACGGTTTTTCTCGCTTGCCTGAGGCTTTAAAACACGATAGTAGATATCATGTGCGAAAGAAGATGATATCGCAATCATAAGCCCTCCTGCAGTTGAGAGAGCTGCTGCCATCGCCCCTGCAGCAACTAAGCCGATTACAAACATCCCTAAATTAGCAATTTCCGGTGTTGCCATGACAACAATATCATTGGAAATAATTAATTCATTCCATTGTAAAATTCCGTCACCATTGCCATCAGCGATTTGTAGCTTTCCTGTATGAACCCATGTCTCTGTCCAGGCAGGCAGTTCAGAAAGCTTTCTTCCAGCAACATTAGTCATTAGAATAAATCGTGAAAATGCTGCATATGCAGGAGCTGATAAATATAAAAGCCCGATAAATAAAAGTGCCCAAGCTCCAGACCATCTTGCAGCCTTCATCGTTGAAACCGTATAAAAGCGAACGATAACATGGGGAAGCCCTGCAGTACCAGCCATTAAGGTAAACATCAATGCAAGAAACTGCCATTTTGTATCATTCGTAAACGGTGCGAAGTATTCCGAGATTCCTAGCTGTCTGTCTAGCTCCCCCATTTCCTCGACGATTTTTCCATAGGAGAGCCATGGTGCGGGATTGTTAGTAATTTGTAATGACATAAAAATAACCGGTATGAGATACGCGATTATGAGAATGATGTATTGAGCTACCTGTGTCCATGTAATGCCCTTCATTCCCCCAAAGGCTGCATAAAAGGCGATTAGGATGACGCCAATCATCGTACCGATTTTTACATCAATCTCAAAGAGGCGGCCGATAACGACTCCAGATCCAGATAATTGGCCGATCGAATACGTAAAGCTAATAATAATCGTACAGATAGCTGCAATGACACGAGCCAAATGACTATTATATCTGTCACCAATAAATTCAGGTACCGTGTAACGGCCATATTTCCTTAGCTGTGGCGCAAGTAAGAATGTTAATAATAAATAGCCGCCAGTCCACCCCATAATATAAGCAAGACCATCATAGCCAAGAAGCATGATCGTTCCAGCCATCCCAATGAATGATGCTGCACTCATCCAGTCAGCTCCGATTGCCATCCCATTAAAAATCGGCGGTACCCCACGGCCAGCTACATAAAAATCTGATGTTTGTTTCGCTGTATTATAAATGGCGATGCCAATATATAGTGCAAAGGTTAATAAAATAATCGTTAACGAAACGATAAATTGTGCATCCATGAAAATCCCCCTTATTGCCTGATTTTGAAAAATAATCTATCGTTACCCCTTTTATTTTTGTTTATTAATGATCAAGCGTTTTTTCTGCACCAAGCTGTTCGTTTCGTTTTTCATCAATTCCATATTTTTGATCGACGGAATCACTTACTTTTGCATTTATAAATAATAAAAGAATAAAAATGACGACGGCGCCCTGTGCTCCCATGAAGTAATGGAAAGGAAGTCCGTTTATTGAAAACCCACTTAATGGCTCAGCAAATAAAACGACTCCAAACGAGGATAAAAACCCTATAAGTAAATAAATCATAATATTGCGTGTACGCTCCTTAAAATAAGCATCAGCTTTCCTTTTATCAATTTTCTTCATTTAGCACCTCCGAGATAATGTCACATAAGGTTAAGACAAACTAAAAATAAATTTTACCGTTTCGAAAAATGGTGCTGGGACTAAAGCTATTTGTACGATGAAGTAGATTAGTAGCGATAAGATTGGTATAAGTAAAAATTGAGGCTTCCGTTTACGTATGCAGACAACTAGAGAAAAACTTGTAATGACTAGCATGATCATAAAGAAAATCAAGCTCATTTCTCCTTTCTTTTTTTGTAAGCGTTATCATTTTAGAGCAGATCTCCACCTCCAGCCTGTATTTAGGTGAGAGTTTAACAGTCTTTATTATGAAGTGGTCGTTGATGATGGTCAATAGAAAACAAGCGCCACTATTGATTTTTTGCTCGACATAATTCGAACGACTAGTTGAAATTTGTCACAAAAAAAATCGAGGTCGCTCTCTTATTGAGACAACCTCGTATTTTTTCTTATGAATTTATTGTATTATTAGATGCTTCAGGCTCGTTTGATTGCTCGCTTCCTTCTGTTTCAGTTTCTCCATTTTTAGCATCTTTATTTGCATCTGGAGTTTCTTCAGTAGACTTATCTCCTGCTTCAGCATCTTTATCTTTAGATTCTTCACTGCTTGAGTCTTCAGTTGTTGATTCTTCCTCAGTCGTTTGCTCTTCGGAAGTTTGTTCTTCTGTTGTTGATTCCTCTTCAGTCATTGGTTCCTCTGAAGTTTGCTCATCAGCTGCTGATTCTTCTGTTGTTTCTTCTTGTGCTGGTTCATTTACGGATGTTACCGGCTTATCCATAAATGTTAAAGGATTCATCGCAACGCCATTTTTGCGGATTTCAAAGTGAACATGGACACCATCTTCTTCATTGTAAAGGCTTTTACCTGCTTTACCGATTGGTTGACTTTGTTCTACCTTGTCTCCTTCCTCAACAGTTGCTGATGATAATGATTGATAAACTGTAACAACTTCATTTTCATGCTCAATTTCTACAACATAACCTAAAATTGGATCCTTTTCAGCCTTTGTTACTGTACCGCTTAGTGATGCAACAACATCGAATTCCTTTTGGTCTTCTCTTGCAAGGTCAATCCCTTTATTCATGCGGTATGAATTTTCATAATACACTAATGCTGCTTCTTGCTCCTCTGTTGACGCATTAGGGTCATAGAACTTCTTCACAACATTAACTGAATCTGGATCTAAAGCAGGCATTTTGAAGTTTTCTTTAAGTGCATTTACTTCAACTGCTTCTTGATCCCCTATTGCATTTTCTCCTTGCTTAGGAGTTTTTAAATCCTCTGCTACATCATTGCTAATATTTTGGTACCATAAAACTGCTGTAAGGATAACTGCTGCACTCATTAGGTAAATTGCCGGAAATACCCAACGCTTTCTAAAAAATTTTTGAAATTTACTATTTTGAGAAGTACGTTTCTTTTCTTCCTCTCTCATTCTTATCACCTCAGACATCATTCTGAACAGATTCGAGAGATTATATACACGTAAAAAAAATTTTTTTTAAATTTAGTTTGTGCATTGTTTATAATAATATGTATTGTTTTTAAAATTTTTTTTGGAAGGAATGTCTAAGAATGAAAAAAACGATCATCACGTTACTTCCCCTTTTATATATGGTGCTTATTTGGATCCTGTCTAGTAACCCTGCAGACGCGATAGTTAAAACTCCCTTTTCATTTGATGCTTTATTAAAGGAATCGTTGCATTTAATTGAATTTGCTATTCTCTATTGGCTTATCGCCTTCGCATTTATGGCCCATAACAAATGGAGTGAGCGCGCTAGCATCCTTGCAGCAATTATCGCTATATTGTATGGACTGACGGATGAGATCCATCAATCATTCGTTCCATCTCGTTCTGCAACTGTGATTGATTTTGTTAAAGATACGATTGGTGTTGCAGTATCGTATTGGATCGCAAAACGGAAGTATTTTACAGGAAAAGCGAAAAAATAAAAAGGAACCTGATGGCTCCTTTTTTATTTTTGGGCTGTATATTTAGTTAAAAAAGGCTCTGCTTCTGCTACCTTTGTTCCTTTGTAATAATAGGAAACGATATCTTTATATGATTTTCCCGATTCAGCCATGAAGTTTGCTCCATATTGACTCATTCCTACACCGTGACCGAATCCCTTTGTTTCGATAACGACAGAGTCACCTTTTATTTCCCAAGTGAAATCAGAGGATTTGAGCTCAAGCTTTTCTCGTATTTCTCGACCTGTAAATTCCTTACCCCCAACTTCAACCTTTGCTACACGTTTACCTGGTGTAAGCTCTTTGATTTCACCAATCGATTTGTCGATATCAACTCCAAGCTTACTTTCAAATTCTGCGATCGGGATAACCTTTTGATCATAAAATTTTGGGGATTCCTCATCCCATTTGCTTTCAACACTTCTTAAATAAGGAATCGATTCCTTCCAATATGCTTCAGAGTTTTCCGTATAGCCATTGCTTGTCGAGAAAAAGGATGCATCAATCGGCTTGTTATCATATGTAAGAATTTGGCCTTGTGTCGCTGCTACCGCCTCGGTTATTTTCTCTAGCTTCCACGTATAATCATCTCCCCAGACTTTCTGGAGTTCTTCCTTATTTTTAAATACTTGGTGCATTTGCGTGTCCGTCACAACTGAGCCTTCTGGCGCGCTTAATGTTTGCTCATTCATTAATTGCTTCGTAATATACGTTCTCGCTGCCAATGCCTGTGCCTTTAGAGCTTCTGTCTCAAATTCTGCAGGCATTTCTGACGCTACGACA
Source organism: Metabacillus niabensis (assembly GCF_902829255.1). Lineage (GTDB taxonomy): Bacteria > Bacillota > Bacilli > Bacillales > Bacillaceae > Metabacillus > Metabacillus niabensis. Next base: position 32,696 of record NZ_CADEPK010000360.1, read on the forward strand.
CCTATGACATACTCTTCTAAAGGAATGTTTTCAATTTGCTTTGATTGACTCCGATATACTGGAACTGCTACTGGAGATTCGGCTAATGTGGGAACTTCCTCTTTCTTTGTAACCGTAACCTCCTTACCTAACTTCCCTTTGGATTCATCCATAAACGGGGTTACTAATAGTGTTGGAATGAGTAGAATGATGATAAATAAGCTTCCTAGTGCAAATAGAACTGGTTTCATTTGATTCATGTATAAGCCTCCAATAAGATTTAGAGTAAGTATCACTCTCTAGTCCATCTTATGGGCTTGGACAAGCATTTATGACTGTTTGTTTGATTGTTTTGGAAAAGTTGTTTTTGTATTAAATTTTCTACATATATTAAAGTATTTTTTAAAATAAATGTATAAAATCTAACAGAAAAAGGTACTCTAGTAAAGTCTTTATTTTACAATTACAGTAAGCCTATTTCATGTCTTAATCGAGGGGCATAGTGAGGAGCTTTCTTTCTCTAGCTTCAGCTCCTTGCGCCTCTAAGTCACAAGCCTATTATGCCACTTGGCTTGTTGGGGCTAAGCAAGGAGCTTCCGCTTTTCTTTGTTTTTAGGGAAAATTAAAAGAAGCAGGATAGCCATTAAGACTCCTGCTTCTTTTATGAAGGCATTATAATGTTTTTAATTAATCTGAGACAGCAGCTTGCTGTTGGTCAGAAGTTTCGACGATTTCTTCTTTCACTCGTTCGATGTCAGCACCGATGCTCGCAAGTTTTTTATGGAAGTCTACATAGCCTCTATCAAGATGCTTAAGTTCCGTAACTCTTGTATGACCTTCTGCACATAAACCTGCAAGTATGAGGGCTGCACCAGCACGTAAATCAGTCGCTGCAACTTCTGCACCTTGTAAACCAACAGGTCCATTAATGATGACAGAGCGTCCTTCGATTTTAATATCTCCATTCATGCGTCTGAATTCTTCAACATGCATAAAGCGATTTTCGAAAACTGTTTCTGTGATCATACTAGTACCATTTGCTTGTAGCAACAATGCCATCATTTGTGATTGCATATCTGTTGGAAAGCCTGGGTGTGGCATCGTTTTAATATCAACGGATTTTAAAGTTTCTGGTCCAATTACACGCAGACCATCCTTCTCTTCAATAATCGTAACACCCATCTCTTCCATTTTCGCCACAAGTGATGTTAAATGTTCTGGCACTGCTCCTTGTACTAATACATTTCCACCAGTAATAGCAGCAGCAACCATAAACGTACCAGCTTCAATGCGATCAGGAATAATCGTATGATATGCCCCTTTTAGCTTTGAAACTCCTTCGATTCGAATTGTTCCAGTACCAGCACCACGGATTTTTCCGCCCATTGCATTAATATAATTAGCAAGGTCAACAATCTCTGGTTCTTTCGCTACGTTTTCAATAACGGAAGTTCCTTCTGCTAAAGCAGCCGCCATAATAATGTTTTCTGTTGCACCAACACTTGGGAAGTCTAAATAAATTTTAGCGCCTTTTAATCTTCCCTTTACTTCAGCGTCAATAAAGCCATTTCCGACTTTAATTGTAGCGCCCATTGCTTCAAAGCCTTTAAGATGTTGATCGATTGGACGTGAACCAATTGCACAGCCACCTGGTAATGCAACACGTGCACGACCCTTTCTAGCCAATAGTGCTCCCATGACTAAAACAGAGGCACGCATTTTTCTTACATATTCAAATGGTGCTTCAGTTGATAGCTCTTTTGATGCATCTACAATAACTTGATTATTTTCAAAATGGACATCTGCACCTAAATGACGCAGAACTTCGTTAATTGTATACACATCGGAGAGCGTAGGTACATCATTGATGATACTTTTTTCTTCACTAGCTAACAAAGATGCAGCGATGACAGGTAAAACGGCATTTTTTGCTCCCTCTACTTTTACAGTACCGTTTAACTTACGACCGCCGCGGACGATGATTTTTTCCAAAGTATTCCCCTCCGCGTCCCAATTTCTCTATATTAATATTCAGACGTAATGATTGGTGTTCCTATAACGACCGTAGTACTATCGCCCAATCCGTCAGTTCTCAATGCAAGTTGCAAGTTCATTTCATCGTTAGTTGTTGGAATAAAATCTTCCCATAATGCTGTTTTGGCTGATACTGAGAGAAAATTCTCCTCTTGAAGCTTCTCTACAGAATGAGCTTTAAACTGTTTTAAAAATTTATTAGCATTGTTATTCAAACTAACTTCAATCATATCATCAAATGTTCCATTGATACAAGCGAAAATTGTGGGATTTTCATGAAAAATGTCGAATGCATTTTCCTTAAAGTCTTGTTCAATTTCGTCCCAGTTTGATTGCACACCTACACCTTTAACCTCATAAAGGATATACGTTTGCTCCATTTCATTTTTGAGGGTTGTTATTAATTGAAGTTTTTCAAGCTTTTTTTCTTTTTTATTGTCAAATACACCGATCGCTTTAATCTTTTCTTCATCTTGCTCATACGTCCAATTATAATGACGATATTGCTCTGTAAATAGTTTCATTTCTTCTATCGTTTTTTTCTCGACATTCTTCTTTGCATATAAAGTCCAATCGTCGATTTGAACGCTTTGCTCTTGCATAGCTTCTGCAAGTATAGATAATTTTGATTCGTTTTCAGCTACTCCTCTATTCGTCACCAAAGTGAATACAAGCATCATTGTAAATATAATAACTGCTATTTCTCTTTTTTTCATAACGGTCACTTCCTCTCCTTAATAACATTGTTACCGGATTAGGAAATGACATACGTGGAAATAGTCGTCATTATTAGACAGAATCCTTTGTCTATGTAGCCAAGTACCTGGACATAAGACCTATAAACAGCTTTTATCAAGACGATGCTCTCCATTTAAGAAGGAATAGTGCAGATAATTTCTTTTATAGCAATGACTCCTTGTCGTTTAACCTTTGTTACTATAAAGCGGCGTTAGCCACATTTAACCAAGAAGAACATCGCTCATTTTAAAATAAAAAAGGGAGTTGTTGAGACCATAACAAATAATCAAGAAAAAAATTACTAACAATTGATCCTATAGCAATCGTCAAAAGTATTAATAATGTTCTTGCTTGTATTACTTTGCCCGGTTTTATCCATTTTTCAATATTCAATGCCTGTAAAGCCCACCAGGTGATAATCATAAAGGCAAGACTTACAACCATACTAATAAGAGCCATATGGCTATAATCGGGCATCCCTTCATCCCTCCAATAATGATGATTAATCTGATCCATTTGGATGGAATTAATCCCTGTCAATTATGCATGTTTGAATCAAATTCAACAAAGCAAATTACATCATACAATATTTTTCTAAAAATACAAGCATAATTTGACCTACTGGGTAAAACTTCATTTTTGTGGATTATTTTACTTTTTACATAAATCAAATAATCCTAAGTTTTTCAAGCTTCTATAATACGAAGAATTTGTATAAGAACCTTTTTACACTTGGTATATACCCTTGAATAGTATATATAAAATTTCTTTTAACATGATTGATTTTTAAATTTATCAAAAA
>NZ_CADEPK010000361.1 GCF_902829255.1 Metabacillus niabensis
ATAAGGAACTCTCGCTTAACAATTCTTCAAAGCTTTTATTTTTTTCTCTTTGTTTCCGTTCTTCGATCTTTTTACGCTCTAATTCTGCTTCTTTTTCTTGTTGCTCAATCGTTAAATCCTTTTTCACCATTTTTAATTTTTCTTTTAAATCTTCATTTAAATAATCTGAAACAGATACCGTTTGATCATCTTGTTTCTTTTTTGCATTTTTCTTCATTTTTGGTACCTCCTCTTCCTCTTTAATAAATTATAATTAACATTTCTTACGTTGAAAAGGGATTTACAAAAGGAAAACCCTTCCTAAACCTTGTATAATCTCACCTTACATATGACATGTTAATCAAGAAAGGAGAGATCTATCATGACAAAGCAACGTGGACAAAAAGGAAAGCCAAATGCTGATACCTCTAGAAAGATGCTAGCTGCTGAAGAGGTCGAAAAAGCCATCCATCCTACTAAAAGACAAAACTCACCTCAATAAATTTAATCTAGTTTATATAGAGTCAGCTTCTCCTAACATGTTTATTGTTAGAGATAGTGACTCTATTTTTGTGCATTTTTCCTTTATTGCAAGGATGAAATAGATTCGTGTACAATAAAAAGGGAGTTTTTAGTAAAAGGAGACTACCCTTATGAAAAAATTACTTATCGGCTTATTTATTGTCCTCTCTTACATATTTATTGTTGGCTTTTTCTTTACAAACCGGATGATGTATATTAAAAAGAAGACTGATGAAGAAATTATTAAGCGTGAAACAACGCTCGGATTTTATAATCAAAATGATTATGACGCATTGGAAAAGAAATTTTTTACAATCCGTTCCTCTTTTGGCTATTCGATAAAAGGTACCCTTGTTGCCCCCTATGAGACGAATCGATATATCATCATTTGTCATGGTGTTACGGTCAATCGTCTAAATTCTGTTAAATATATGAATTTGTTTTTAGAGAAGGGCTGGAATGTTGTTATTTATGACCACCGAAGACATGGTGAAAGTGGTGGAAAAACTACTAGCTATGGTCATTATGAAAAATTTGATTTACAAGCTGTTGTTCATTGGTTAAAAAAAGAGGTAGGAGATTCAATTATATTAGGTATTCATGGTGAGTCCATGGGTGCTGTAACCACATTGCTTTACGCTGGAATGGTTGAGGATGGGGCAGATTTCTATATAGCTGATTGTCCTTTTTCTGAGCTTGAGGCACAACTTTCATATAGGCTTAAAGTTGAATTTAAGCTCCCTAGTGTGCTTGTTATGCCAATTGCCAAGCCATTTGTTCAGTTGCGTGATCGCTATTCGATAAAAGGGGTCTCTCCTCTTAAAGCTGTCTCTAATATTAGAAACCCTGTTCTATTTATCCATAGTAAAGACGATGATTACATTCCAGCTGAAATGTCAAAACAACTTTTTCAGCAAAAGAAAGGACCAAAGAAATTGTTTATCGCTGAAAAGGGCTCGCATGCTATGTCCTATGCAGAAAACCGCAAAGAATATTCCAATGTCATTGATGAGTTTTTTGCCGATATTTTATAGAATGAAACAAGACAAGCTAGCTTCAGGATCCTTATGCTAGCTTGTCTTGCCATAATTGTGAATCCTTCTTTTTATCCTAATACATCAGATATTTGCTTCATATGTATTTCCATCCATTCAATGGCATCATCAATTGTTGCAAATTCCTGTACTTCAAATGTCATTTCATCTTGTAGCAACCATACATCCTTTGTCTCATCATGGGCTCCTCCAATTGACCAATGAAGGAGACTATATGGATGATTATTATTTAAAAATGAGACCCACGTGCGATTTAAGGCTACATTTTTGATAGATTTTAATCGATCCTTCATTGCTTTCCCCTCACTTTATTAATAAACTCATACGTGCATTTAATATTTGTGAAGGACTTTTTAACATATAACAATTTGCTGTTTCATTAAAAGAGATTGTTAGCTTATCATCTAAAAATACCATTTTCGTTTTTTCAACATATACTGGCATTCCATTTGTTTCGATCCTTATGTCATCTTCTTCAGGCTTTTCTACTAGCCATAGTGCTGTGACACCGCACATAACACACCCGCAATCTTCTGTATCATATTTTAATTTCAACATTCTATTTTTATTTTCTGTAAATTTTGGTTCGATTTGTGCTATTGCTTCTTTTGTAAAGGTTACTTCCATACTAATCTCCTTCTCTCTATTTACATGCATCTATTTTAACATATGTTATACATCGTTCTCATCTTTTCGTGACTCGCTTTATAATTTTCGGAAATCTGAAAGGAAAGAAGGATGAGTACTAAAAGTTCCATCCTTCTACTTCAGTTTAATGTCTATAATAGCTTGAATTGGTAATTGAAGATACTCTTTATTGCTCTCATCAACAATTCGTAACATATGTGTAAGAGGATCAATGTAATGAACAAACCCTGTGCAAGTATGATGATAATGGTCTTTATAGTACGTAAAAACGAGTTCGTTATGTCCCTCCATCGCTATACATATCAGCTCATTAAACTGTTCAAGCTGTTGTTCATCAAGCTCAGGCTTTTCTTGATAGCTATCTGTTTCAGACCAATCCCTTAATAGTTTTACATGCTCAGGTAGCATCATCGACGTCCATTTTATATTTCCTCTGTCCCGTATCATTTCTTCACCGGCTTTCCCTTACATTGTTTCATAAAACTCCTTCGGATACCCCCGTTGAATAATTGCTTCAGCTATTTCTTGATAACCTGCATTATTCGGATGAATCCCATCTCTTCTAGATAAAAGCTCTGATTGTCTACCGTCAAATGTTGAATAAATATTTACAATTTGAATCGTTGAACCATTATCAAAACGGTTTAACTTTTGATTAATGATTTGCACCCATTTGTCCGCAAGTGGAATCTGCGGTAATGGGTTATAAAGATTAAGTAAATAAACCCTATAAGGAACACCACAATCTTTTTTTAATTGTTGAATAATGCTCATGATTTCAGATAGGTTTTGGACACATCCCTTTACTGATTCAGTGATTTCAGCAACTTCACCTGTTTCAATAAATTCCTCACTTGCTTCGATTAAATCATTTCCTCCTGCAGAAATCGTGATAATATTTGCTCCCCTTATTTTTTCATGCAACCATTTATTCTGAACGATTTTTAATACTTCACCAGTTTCAATTCCTGATTTTGCATAAATCGTAGTAAACACGTGCTTATCTAGCTTTTCCTCTGTTATCTGTTTATAACGTCCTACAAAGCCTGGTGCTAAAAATGATGCACCTACCCCGACAGTTAAAGAATCTCCTAATGCCAAATATGTTAAATATGCTCTCCTCACTTGATGTATCCCCCTAAAGAATAAAGTCTCAATAGATTATTCTTTTAGGTATAAAACGGGAACAAGGACATGTAATGTAAACTGTGCATCATTACGCTTTATGACCACCCACCAGCTTCGCCCGATGCTTAGCTGTCCCAGCTGGTGTATAGGATACTGCACGTAATATTGCATCTGAACCATATTTATGGCGGATCGAATCCATCACATAACCAAGGGTTCGCTGTTTCGTACGATTTGGTCGAAATAAATCCAGCTGCATTTCAGAATCATCTTCAATATTTGATAATGTAACAGCAATTTGTCGAACCGTTTTATGAACATAAAATTTATTAAATAATTGCAAACATGTTTCATACAAATCCATTGTAATGTTTGTTGGTTGCTCTATCGTTTTCGAGCGATGAAAACCCCCGCCAAATTCTTCATGGCTATAGCCTATACTTAAGCTCACGGTCCTTCCAACCTTTTTATGCTGACGTGCTCTACGGGCAACTTCTTCACAAATTTCCAACATCACATGCTTGACTTCTTCCGGATTAGGATAATCTCGAAGTAATATTTGACTTTTCCCGAAGCTAATTTGTCCTTGCATAATTGGTGCACCAATTTCTGATAGGTCAACACCCCATGCATGATAATAAAGCTGATTTCCCATCACACCAAATTTTTTTTCAAGAAGTTCAAGTGGATAATGTGCTAACTGTCCAACATTAAAAATCCCCATGCGGTTTAATGTTTTTTCAACTCTTGAACCAATTCCCCACATTTTACTCAACGGTTCGATTTTCCACAGTTTTTCTTTTACATCATCATACGTCCACTCTGCCACACCTGTTTTTTTAGCATCAATGTCTAAACATACTTTAGCCATAAGCATATTCGGTCCAATGCCAATTGCACTAGGAAGCTGAAATTCACGCTCCATATCGTCCCTAATTTTGGCGGCAATTGTTTGTGCATCACCCCATATATGCTCTACACTATCTACTTCAATAAAGCTTTCGTCAACACTGTAGGTATGAATAGCCTCCTTCGGTACATAGCGATGAAATAATTTCGTTATCTCTGTCGACATTCGAATATATGTCCCCATCTTCGGGTTTACGATTTGAATACGTGGATCATTCGGGACTTGAAACAATCTTGCTCCCGTTTTAATACCAAATTCCTTTTTCACCTGTGGAGAAGCTGCTAACACAATACTTCCTTGTCGCTCTGTATCCCCTACGACAACCAAATAGCATGTTAATGGGTCTAAACCATGCAAAACAGCTGCACAGCTTGCATAAAAGCTTTTCATATCAACACATAAAACTTTACGTTTTGGCAATTGATCATAATGTTCAATCATAGCCAACTCCCCCAATAAGAATATATGTTCGTATTTATTATATTCATATCTTAAGGGAATATACGTTCGTTTTCAATGGAAGTTTCCACCACTAACAAAAGCGGAAGCATCTGTTTAAGGAGAAAAACACTTGTAAATGAGGAAAAACATATATACGAAATATAACGAAATGATTTGAACGGAATGGAGGAGAATTTCAATCATTTACTCGGAAAAATAAAAGCGGAGAAATGAGCAAACAGAGTGGTATGAGGTTGTTTTAGGATGTTGTCTATTTTTTATTTAACGAATCTAGACTAGAGGAAAAGAATCACACTCTTTTCCCCAAGGTTGAACCAATTCACTATTTTTTCATAAAAGCTTTCCCCGCCAATCGTTCGACTACACCTGGCATAAGCTGATAAACCGTACTTCCTGCGTTCATCCAGCCTGGTAAATTAATCTCACGTTTAGGAGAAAGCATGGCATGAACGATTTTCCTTGCTACTTTATTAGGATCAAGCATCCATCTTTCAACATTTTTCACATAATTTCCATCTTTATCGGCAATCGAGAAAAAATCCGTTTTAATTGGCCCCGGATTGACGGAAGTAACAAAGATATTATGAGCTTTCACTTCAAAGCGTAAGCTGTTTGTAAAACCTAAAACCGCATGTTTAGAGGCGGCGTATAGACTCGATTTAGGAGTTGCGAGCTTTCCTGCTTGAGAAGCAATATTAATAATGTGACCTTTTCTCCGTTTTAGCATGGAAGGTAAGACCATTTTTGTAGTGGCTACTACTCCGTAAACATTCACTTCAAACATATTTTTCATTTCTTCTAAACTAGCATCAATAACATGATTAAAAATTCCAAAACCAGCATTATTCACAAGAATATCGATTGGTCCTATCTCAGTTTCAATCTTTGTAAATACCTGTTTTATTGAGGCAAAATCTTGAACATCTAAGACGTAAAAAAGACTTGAAACACCGTATTCTGTTTTTATTTTTTCAGAGAGCTTCACTAATAACTCTTCTCTCCTAGCAAGCAAAATAACATGTGCCCCTTGCCTTGCACATTCAAGCGCAATTTTTTCTCCGATTCCGCTAGATGCACCTGTAATAACTACATTACACCCTTGAATCCTTGTATTCATTTAAGCACCTCACCTACTGATAAGTCTTGATATTTACAATTTGAATGATAGATGAAAGGAAGTCAAGCCTTTCAAGCAACCCTCCTACTAAAGCACTCTCAAAAATACTTGACAAGGATGCGAAAATCGCTGCATAATGATTAAAAATTCAGGCACTTATGTCAATATACATAACAGGGCTTTGAAAATAAAAGACAAGAAAACAGGAAATTCCCAGTAGGCTTTTAGGAAACAGAAGTAGCTAGGGAAGGGATCACTTCACAAAAGGTTGGAATCGCGGAGCCATTCCGTTCTTTTAATAAGGGCAGAATGGCTTTATTTATGCCTATAAAAGGAGGAATTATCATATGACGAAAATTGGATTTATCGGTGCAGGTTCAATGGCTGAAGCAATGATAGCAGGATTAATAAATGGCGGGGTTTATAAGCCAAATCAAGTGATCGTTGCAAACCGTACGAATACAACTCGCTTGGAAGAGCTTGCTACAAAATACGATATTATAACAACACATGATAAAAAGAAATTAGTATCAGAGGCGTCAATTATTGTGTTAGCAATGAAGCCTAAGGATGTAAAATCGGGGATCGATGGAATTCAAGAGTTCATAACAAACCAACTAATCGTTTCAGTGTTAGCGGGAATATCCATTCAAACCATTACAAATATCCTTGGGAAAGAGGCTTCGATTATCCGTGCTATGCCAAATACGTCCGCTACAATAGCAAAATCAGCAACTGCAATTGCTGCAAGTGAACATGTGTCAATGGCGCAAATAAAAAAATGTCAATCATTGTTTGAAGCAATCGGCATATGTAAACTAGTTGAAGAGCATCAGCTTGATGCAGTAACTGGTGTATCTGGAAGTGGCCCAGCTTATGTTTATCTTCTCGTTGAAGCAATGGAAAAGGCAGCTGTTGAAGTTGGGCTAGATGCACATGTTGCAAGAGAATTAATCATCCAAACATTGCTTGGCTCTGCCGAAATGATTGAAAGTACAAAAAAGCTTCCATCACAATTACGAAAAGAAGTAACAAGTCCAAATGGTACAACTGAGGCTGGGATATCCATCCTTCAGGAACATGGATTTGAAGATGCTGTAATCGCTTGTATAAAACGTGCTACTGAACGATCTATTGAATTAAAAACGATGTTTTCAGAAGTACTGTCTACTACAGAAAACTAAACGAATTGATTTAAGCGGTATTAGCCTATGAAATATAGAGCTAATACCGCTTATTCGTTTTCACATATATTGCTAAGCTCTAAAAAACAAATGTTATATTGTTAACCTGTCTCTAAGAGGCATATATCATCGTTCACTATCTTAATAAAGGACCCGGTTTCATAATAAATCAACTTACTCAATAACAACATTCCCTACATATTGAGCACTGCCCGCAGAATTAATAAATTCAACCTCCAAAACATAATTCCCCTTTTTTGTTGGGAAATGAAATTCTCTTGAGTCATCCAATGCAAGTTCAGTTCGTTTGTCATCTTTTAATAGGGCAACTGTTATTTTGGGGTCAGTCCAAATATCTCCACCATTTTCTTCATTCTCTTTAAAATCTAAAAACACTTTTTGGTCTGGCAAAACCTTTATTTCATTCAGTGATGATGCATATTTTTCAACATCTTTTATTGTTTCCTGTACATCTTCACTTGCTGTATTCCAACTGATATTTGCTTCCGACAATTGAACAGATGACATATCGAAATTTAAATGAGCAGTTGGAACTCCTACATCATAATCTTCACCAAAACACCCTGTTAGTGTAAAAGCAAAGAACAGTACTATAAATAAATGAAAGTATACTTTCATCCCCACACCTCAACGGCTTAGTTTTTTTCAAAACCTAATAATAAAAATAATATTAACATAAACTTTCCAAAAAAGTTTAGTTAAATCCAAGGAACTAGTAATATTTTTACCAATTCCTAGTTGTTGTAAGAGCTCCCCCAATAATGTCTTTAGTGATAATCAGATTATAAAAGATTCAAAAGATGGTTAAAGCATTGGTATAACGAAAATATGAAATGCTTACAACATTTCTCCCCTTCACGATACAAACATTTACATTTTTATACAAAAGTAATATCATAATAATATAATTTAAATATTACTTTGGGGGAGTTAAAATGAAGGAAAATAAAGTTTTTCAATTGAATGGTTTTATTGGAGTATTAGCTATCCTGCTATTTTTAGCGTTAAGTGTTTTTATGCTAATAAACGAAACGATTGGCTTAGCAATACCATTGTTAATTATTACAGTATTTTTAGCTAGCGGTATGACGATTGTGCAGCCAAATAAAGCAGTTGTTGTTACATTTTTCGGTAGATATTTGGGAACAATTCGTGAAAATGGATTATTTTTGACTGTACCGTTAACAGTTCGTCGAAATGTTTCCCTTCGTGTACGTAACTTTAATAGCAAAAAACTAAAGGTTAATGATGTTGACGGAAATCCAATTGAAATAGCTGCTGTGATTGTTTTTAAAGTTGTTGATTCAGCAAAAGCTGTGTTTGATGTTGATAATTATGAAGAATTTGTTGAAATTCAAAGCGAAACAGCGATTCGCCATGTTGCAACAAAATATCCATATGACACATTTGAAAACGTTGAGCTAACCTTAAGAGGAAATGCAGAAGAAGTTTCCAACGAATTAGCAAGAGAGCTACAGGAACGATTAGATGTTGCTGGGGTGAAAGTTATCGAAGCAAGACTCACTCATCTAGCGTACTCTACAGAAATTGCCCAAGCAATGCTACAGCGCCAACAGGCTACAGCAATCATTTCTGCAAGACAAAAAATTGTTGAAGGGGCAGTTGGAATGGCACAAATGGCAATTAAGCAATTAGAACAAGACGGGACAATCGAATTAGATGAAGAGCGCAAAATGCAAATGGTCAATAATTTACTAGTCGCAATCGTTTCTGAAAAATCAACCCAGCCTGTCATTAATACAGGCACATTATATTAAGAGTGAATGCAATGCCTAAGAAAAAAAGCTTTCCCTTACGAATGGATCCAGAATTATACGAAGTCATACAAAAATGGGCTGCAGATGATTTTAGGAGTGTTAATAGCCATATTGAGTTTTTGCTTCGCGAGGCTGCTAAAAAGGCCGGACGTATGTCAAAGAAACGAGAATCATAAAATGGAAACTGCCCTACTAATGAACAAAACTCATTGGTGGGGCAGTTTTACTATTTCTTGAACTTTAATTACTAGCTTTAACAAAACAGAACACATGACGTCCAATAACTGGAATTGTTATAATTCACCTATACAATTTTTATTAATGGAGGAGATTAGATGCAAACAAAGCTTTTTCAGCCGTATAAAATAAAAAACGTGACGCTCAAAAATCGTATTGTTATGTCCCCTATGTGTATGTATTCTTCAACAGGTCAGCAAGGATATGTCGAGGACTTTCATATGACACATTATATAAGTAGAGCGATTGGCCAAGTTGGATTAATTATGGTTGAAGCAACTGCGGTGACTAAAGAAGGAAGAATTTCTGCTAATGATTTAGGAATTTGGAGCGATGATCATATCCCACAGCTTCAAAAGCTAGTTAGCGGAATGAAGCATTATGGATCTGTGACAGCTATCCAACTTGCACATGCAGGACGCAAAGCAACTATAGATGGCAATATTTTAGCACCCTCTGCAATACCTTTTGACGATCAATCTAAAACACCGAGTGAAATGACAAAAGAACAAATTCAAGAGACAATTCAAGCTTTTAAACTTGGTGCACGTAGAGCAAAGGAAGCTGGGTTTGATATTATTGAAATCCATGCAGCACACGGATATTTAATAAATGAATTTTTATCACCTTTATCAAATATACGTGATGATGAATATGGTGGTTCTGCAGAAAACCGCTACCGTTTTTTAAGCGAGGTTCTCAGATCAGTAAAAGAAGTATGGGATGGTCCATTATTTGTACGTATTTCAGCTACTGATTATCATGAGGATGGATTAACTGTTGAAGATTATGTTCCATACGCTAAACAAATGAAAGAACAAGGTATAGATTTAATTGATGTTAGTTCAGGTGCTGTTGTACCGGCGAGAATCAATGTTTATCCCGGCTATCAAGTCGGTTTTGCTGAGAAAATAAAAAACCAAGCTAATATTGCTACAGGAGCTGTAGGATTGATTACACATGGCTTACAAGCAGAGGAAATTCTACAAAATAATCGTGCAGACCTTATTTTTATTGCGAGAGAGCTTTTACGAGACCCTTATTGGCCAAGGACTGCTGCCTCACAGCTTAACACAAAGCTTGAAGCCCCAGAGCAATATGTCCGCGGCTGGTCTTAACAAGAGAATAAAGAAAAGGTGGTTGACTCTCCAACCACCTTTTTTATCCTCGTTTTTTAGGAAGCTCGACCTCCATAAAGTCTTGGGCTAACGTAGTTGCAGGAAAAAATGCTTGTGCCTCTTTTTCCAAATTATCTAAATCAACATCTGTTTGATAGCGCGAGCTAATATGTGTAAGGATGAGACGCTTCACGTTAGCTAGCCTCGCTATTTTAGCAGCTTGAGTTGTAGTTGAATGAAAATACTCAAAAGCAAGTTTTTCGTCACCATCAGCAAAGGTTGCTTCATGAATAAGTAAATCTGCATCAATAGAAAGCTCTATGCTATTTTCTGTATAACGTGTATCACCAAGTATTGTAACAATTCTACCTTTCTGAGAAGGTCCTAAAAAGTCCCGGCCGTCTAAGACAGTACCATTTTCTAATTTAACCTTCTCTCCATTTTTTAGTTTTTGATAAATTGGTCCAGGTTTTATCGCTAACTCCTTTAATTTATCGACTTGTAAAGCTCCCGGTAAATCCTTTTCAATAATACGATATCCAAATGTAGCAATACCATGATCGAGTTTTTTTGCGACGACCTTAAATTGCTCATCCTCGAAAATAGTCCCTTCTGTTGTTTCAACGAATTGTAATGGATAGGATAAATGAGACTGACTAATCGAAAGGGAAGTTCGGACAAATTCCTCCACACCCTTAGGTCCATAAATGGTGACTAAATCAGTTCCTCCTTGAAAAGATCGACTACTAATAAAACCAGGTAAACCATATATATGATCACCATGTAAGTGGGTTAGGAAAATTTTTTCTATTTTTCGGGGCTTTATCGATGTATGTAAAATTTGATGTTGTGTTGCCTCACCACAATCAAATAGCCAAATAGACTGTCTTTCCTCCAATAATTGCAAAGCAATACTCGTTACATTCCGAGCTTTAGCAGGCATTCCTGCACCTGTACCAAGAAACATTAATTTCACTTGATTTCCTCCTTACCATCACTTATAAGAATACACGAAAGAACATTTTCGCGAAACTTGAAACTTAGTACTTGACCAAACTAGCGATTCCTGTCTAAAATAGACTGAATAATAAAAAGATTTTAACAAGTATCTTTTTTCCTCGCCAGCTTTTATTTTTTAAATGACGTATCGGAAACAAAAAACTAGCAGTTTAGCGTAATTGCCAAACAGCCTAACAAATTTCGATAAACTGCCAGTGACTGTACCGAATTACAAAGAGGAATTTCGCTTCGAGTGTAAACGATATTAACTCAAAAATTATTCTCACAATAATTATTTCGCTTATCGTTTATACTAGTACAAGAATCTATTTGTTTGATTTATAAAACATTTAGATATAAAATTAGATACTTGTAAGGATATTTTACACTCAGTGGAAAAAATTGATTGCCCTTATAACTTTAATCTACTTTTTAAGGTATCGTTTTCATATCATTTTTTTACACTGATGCTAAATAAATTGTATGTATAAAGTGAGGTACGAACGTGATTACACAAGAACATCCAAAATCAGTTATCGTTATTTTTGGAGCAACTGGAGACTTAGCTAAGAGAAAGTTGTTTCCTTCTATCTATCGCTTAGTTCAAAATGAAAAAATCGGCAAGGAATTTGCAGTTGTCGGTGTTGGAAGAAGACCTTGGACAAACGATGAATTTCGAAATAATGTATCCGATTCTATTCAATCTTCTTTGAAAGAATCAAAAGATTTAAATGATTTTACATCACATTTTTATTATCATCCATTTGATGTAACAAATCCTTCTTCTTACTTAGAGTTAAATGATTTATTAGGTCAATTAGATGGTACATACCAAACTGAAGGAAACAGAATCTTCTATCTTGCAATGGCGCCAGAATTTTTCGGTACAATTGCCCAAAATCTTAAAAAGCAAGGATTAACTGAAACAAATGGTTGGAGTCGATTAGTGATCGAAAAGCCGTTTGGTCATGACTTACCTTCAGCAGAACAGTTAAACCAAGAAATCCGTGAAGCATTTAACGAAAATCAAATTTATCGAATTGACCATTATCTTGGTAAAGAAATGGTCCAAAATATTGAGGTTATTCGCTTTGCAAACGCAATGTTCGAGCCATTATGGAATAACCGCTACATTTCAAATATTCAAGTTACATCTAGTGAAGTGTTAGGTGTTGAAGATCGTGGCCGTTATTATGAAAATTCAGGTGCTCTCCGCGATATGGTTCAAAACCACCTGTTACAAATGGTAGCATTGCTTGCAATGGAACCGCCAATCAAATTAACAACTGATGAAATACGAAGTGAAAAGGTGAAAGTTTTCCGTGCACTTCGCTCAATAAGTGAAGATGAAGTGAAAAATTATTTTGTACGCGGTCAATATACAAGTGGAAAACTTGGTGATAAGGAACTAATTGGTTATCGTGAAGAAAATAATGTAGATAATGAATCACAAACTGAAACATTTGTTGCTGGAAAACTTTTAATTGACAACTTCAGATGGGCTGGCGTTCCGTTCTATATTAGAACCGGTAAACGAATGGCTGCAAAATCAACAAAAATTGTCGTTCAATTTAAAGATATCCCAATGAACCTATATTATAAAAAAGGTGAAACAGTCCCACCTAACCTACTAGTTATTAATATTCAACCTGACGAAGGGATAACATTGCAATTAAACGTTAAAAAGGATGGAGATGCTGGGGATTCTATGCCAGTTAAACTAGACCTAACAAATGATTTCTTAGATGGCATTAACACTCCTGAAGCTTATGAAAAGCTGCTTTACGATTGCATGCGTGGAGATGCTACAAACTTCACTCATTGGGATGAAGTGGCATTATCTTGGAGCTTCGTTGATCCAATTTCTGAAGCATGGAAAAAAGGGAAAGCTGAACTTGCAACTTATCCAGCAGGTTCAATGGGACCTAAAGAGGCTGATGAAATGCTTGAAAAGGACGGAAATCAATGGTGGCCAGTTAACTAACCATCTAGTCATATTTTCAATTAATAAAGGCTGGAAGCACATTGCTCCAGCCTTTTCAATTTGTAAGAACCTCTATTTTTATACAGCTCTTCATCACCTAACTTCTTTAAACACTCTATGCTTTACTCATATAATATAAAAAATGTGCGAATCTGCTCGTCTATCTGTCTCATACATCTTAAATGGAATCCACATAAGCTATTAATGTAAGATGCAACCCAAAGTATCTCCTTATTGGCTATTACAGTAGAACTGTAATAGCTCTTTTTGTTTATTTAGACGTTGTTAAGCTAGGTTATTATTTCGTCTATAGAACTTGCAGCAATAAATAAAGCCACATGACAGTCAACAATAAGCATTAATATACCCTCTCATTAAAAAAGGACAAGAACATAAGTCCTTGCCCAAAATCACATTTTCTTTATTATTTTTGCATCCATTCAGTATGGAAAATACCTTCTTTATCAACACGTTGATATGTGTGAGCACCGAAGTAGTCACGTTGTGCTTGTAAAAGGTTAGCCGGCAATGTTTCAGTACGGTAGCTATCATAGTAAGATAGTGCAGAAGAGAAGCATGGTACTGGAACACCATTTTCAATTGCTACAGTAAGAATTTGACGAAGAGCCCCTTGGTAGCTTTCAACAATTTCTTTAAAATATGAATCAAGTAAAAGATTTTCTAATTGTGGGTTTTTATCATATGCATCCTTGATTTTTTGTAGGAATGCAGCACGGATGATACAACCACCACGGAAAATCATTGCGATATCACCGTATTTTAAATCCCAATTGTACTCTTCTGAAGCTGCTCTCATTTGTGCAAAGCCTTGAGCATAAGAACAAATTTTACTCATATATAATGCTTTACGAACTGCTTCAATAAGCTCTTCTTTGTTTCCTGTATAAGATTTTGCAGTAGGACCTGAAAGAATTGTGCTTGCTTTTTTACGCTCTTCCTTCATAGCTGAAATGAAACGTGCAAATACAGACTCTGTAATAATAGGAAGTGGAACACCTAAATCAAGAGCACTTTTACTTGTCCATTTTCCAGTTCCTTTTTGCCCTGCAGTATCAAGAATCACATCTACAAGCGGCTTGCCTGTTTCTTCATCAATTTTAGTGAAAATATCCGCAGTGATCTCAATTAAGTAGCTGTCAAGCTCTCCTTTATTCCATTCAGCAAACACTTCATGAAGCTCTTCGGCATTTAAGCCTAAAACGTTTTTCAAAATAAAGTAAGCTTCCGAAATTAATTGCATGTCTCCGTATTCGATTCCGTTATGCACCATTTTCACATAGTGACCAGCACCATCTGGACCAATGTATGTACAGCAAGGATCTCCACCAACTTTAGCTGAAATAGCTTCTAAAATAGGTTGAACAAGATCAAATGCTTCTTTTTGTCCACCAGGCATAATTGAAGGACCTTTTAATGCCCCTTCTTCCCCACCTGATACACCAGTTCCAATGAAATGGATGCCACTTTCAGCTAACTCCTTATTTCGACGCTGTGTATCTGTGTATAATGTGTTACCACCATCGATTAGAATATCACCTTTATCAAGATGTGGTAATAGTGATTCAATTGTCGCATCAGTTGGAGCTCCAGCCTTTACCATTAATAAAATTTTGCGAGGGGTTTCTAAAGATTGGACAAACTCTTCAATGCTGTATGTACCAACAACATTTTTCCCTTCCGCTTCTTTTAGAAATTCTTCTGTTTTTTCTGCTGAACGGTTAAAAACTGATACTGAAAATCCACGACTTTCAATATTTAAAGCTAAATTTTTCCCCATTACAGCCAAACCAATAACACCAATTTGTTGTTTTGACATTTACTTACGTCCCTTCTAGTCCTTAGAATATGAAAAGGTGCCGACATATATCTGCCCCTTTTGACAAAACTTACGAAATTGACACACAATTCGAATTATTTATTATGACTATAATAGAAAATACCATAAGTTTCGTATACTTTTCAAGTAACATAACCAATGTAATCGCTTAATCTCTTAAAAAATCTTTATTAAAGCTAGTTCCAGGTGAAATATCAGTCTCTAAGGCACCTTTAACACCTCGTTGAATCAGCTGATTTCCATATCTTTCGTTAATTTTATTCATAACAGATAGCAGTGGCTCCTCCTTTGCATCTTCCTCAAAGGAAAACAAATCCAACTGTTTAATAGCATCATTTTTCCCTAACAGGTCTTGTGCTGTAATACCTAATAGTCGAATCGGCTCTTCGTTCCAATTTGCAAAAAAGAGTTGTTTTGCGACTGAATATATATCTTCTTCATTTTTAATTGGGTTCTCAAGCTTTTTACTTCTTGTAATTGTTTTTAAATTTCCAAACCGAATGCTAATAAAAATTCTAGTCGTGAGTACTTCCTTTCGCTTCATTCTTACCATTACAGAATGTGCAAGCCTTCTTAGAACATCATTAATTTCTTTTTCATTAGTTGTATCCTTTGCTAATGTTGTTGAGTTTCCAATGCTCTTAAATTCATAAATTGAATCTGGATCTACCTCACGAGTGTCTATTCCATTAGCGCGCTGTTTAAGCAGCTCTCCATTGATTCCAAGTAATTTTTTCAATTGTATAGAATCACCATGTGCTAAATCATAAATAGTCTTAATATTTATTGTCTCAAGTTTCTTTGCTGTTTTATTACCCACTCCATGCATCTCTGCTACAGGTAATGGCCACAGTTTATCTGAAAGCTCTCGTTTCCTTAAAATAGTTATTCCTAATGGTTTTTTCATATTGGAGGCCATTTTAGCTAAAAATTTGTTTGGAGCTACCCCAATGCTACAAGGTAGCAATAACTCATCAAGTAATCGTTGCTGGATTTGCTTAGGAATTTCCAGAGGAGTTTGCCCAACACAATTTGTAATATCCATATATCCTTCATCAATTGAAACCGGCTCAACAAGATCCGTGTATTCCCTTAAGATGTCAAACATTGCTTTCGAAGCTTTTCGATATCTTTCAAAATTAGGTTTCATAACAATTAAATCTGGACATAATTTTCTTGCCTGCCATAGTGGCATCGTTGTCTTAACGCCTTTAGCCCTTGCTTCATAGCTGCAAGTAACAATGATTCCTTTTCGTTCTTCTACATTTCCTGCAATGGCTAATGGCTTATTCTTTAATGCTTGGTTAAAGGCTATTTCAACAGATGCGTAAAAGCTATTCATATCAACATGAAGAATGATTCTTCCACTATGTGATCGTTCCATAAATAATACACCACACGATATTAATTTTCTTCATTTATATGAACACTTTAACATAGTTAAGCTTCTTTAAGAAATCCAATTCTTTATGTAAGCACTACTTACTTCTCATCAAAAAATCACCAATTTTATAATTGGTGACTGATAATTTCGTCCTTTACGAGAGAAATCCCTTCAAGACTAGAGATAAATTGATTCGGATCAATAATCGTAATTAACCGGCTTTCAATACTTGCAACAGCAACAAAATATTTTGTTGCTTGAAAAGCACCGACTGATATAGACTTCAGTTGTTCTTGCCTAATATCAATAATTTCTTTTGCATCTTCAACTATTAATGCTACCGATAGCTCATCTGATTGAATAACGATAAGTTTTATGTTTTCTGTAATAGTCGTTTCCTGCTTATATAAGATATTGTTCGTATCAAGTGTAGGAATTAATTCTCCTCTCACCATAACAACACCCTTCATATAATAAGGCATATTTGGGATGACGTTTATATCCTCTAATTTTTCAATAGAAATAACGTTTTCGATTGGTACTCCGTATTCTTCATTTCCAGCTCGAAACACTACTACTTTAGAAATATCCATATTTAAAACTCCTCTCGGACAGATTAATATGTAAGATAATTACCATTCTTTTATGACTATCATACTATTATTTATGTAGGATGTGAAGCACGGTGTATCTGTTATTTTCAGATTTATATGATAATACATATTATTGATAGCACGATCATTTCCTTTCTAAATTAAATGAAAATATAAACTATTTTACTTGCTATTGACGAACGTTGTCGAAAACTGATAAAATCCGACTATTATCTATTTATATATTCCCTTGTATAAGTTCGAGAATATGGCTTGAACGTTTCTACCAGCTACCTTAAATGGCTTGTCTACAAGGATTAGTGACTTATCACCTATTCCTTTTAAAGACAACTTTGGCAGCTTAAGTAGCCAAAGTTTTTTTATGCGTTGACATAGTTGCTAAAACATAACGAATAGTTAAACCCGTTCTACTAGAATAATAACCCAATATCTGTTTAAACTATTATTTAGTCTCAATTCTTAACATCATTGTTTATATTTTGGAGGATCACATCATGAAAAAATTCTTTAAATTCGAAGAAAGACAAACTTCATATAAAAGGGAAACATTAGCAGGAATAACTACATTTCTATCAATGGCTTATATTCTTGTTGTTAATCCTATTATATTAAGCCAAGCTGGAATGGATAAAGGTGCGTTATTTACTGCTACTGCCTTATCCGCTATCGTAGGTTCCCTTTTAATTGGGCTACTTGCAAATTATCCAATTGGAATTGCACCAAGTATGGGGCTTAATTCATTTTTTACTTTTTCTGTATGTATAGGAATGGGAATCGAATGGCAAATTGCTCTAACTGGAGTTTTTGTAGCTGGCATTATTTTTATGATATTGAGTTTATTAAAAATTCGCGAGAAAATTATTAATGTTATACCACAAGATTTGAAATATGCAATCGCTTCAGGTATTGGATTTTTTATCGCATTTGTTGGATTAAAAAATGCCGGGATCGTCGTTTCTAATCCAGATACATTTGTTTCAATCGGAGATTTAACTTCTCCAGGTACAGGGTTAGCAGTCGTTGGTTTTATTATTACATTAATGATGCTAGTAAGAGGGATAAATGGTGGTATTTTTTACGGTATGGTGATTACGACAATTATTGGAATGATTGCAGGTTTTATCGATGTTCCTAGTTCAATAATTGGCAGTGTTCCTAGCTTAGAACCAACGTTTGGTGTTGTCTTTTCACATTTAGGAGATATTTTTACACCTCAAGTCCTTACAGTTATCTTTACATTTTTATTTGTAGCATTTTTTGATACTGCTGGTGCCCTTATTGCAGTAGCTAGTCAAGCAGGGATTATGAAAAATAATGAAATTCCAAATGCAGGGAGAGCTTTATTGGCTGATTCGACATCAGGAGTTGCCGGAGCGATTTTCGGTACATCAACAACTGCTTCATTTGTAGAATCAACCGCAGGGATAGCAGTTGGGGGACGTACAGGCTTTACAGCTGTTGTTATCTCAATTTGCTTTACAATAGCATTATTCTTCTCACCTATTCTTTCCGTCATAACAACTGAAGTAACAGCACCAGCTCTCATTATTGTCGGTGCGTTAATGGCTATGGAAATAAGCAAAATAAATTGGGGCAGATTAGAGATCGTCATACCATCTTTTGTCACGATCATTATGATGCCATTAACATCAAGTGTAGCAACAGGGATCGCCCTTGGTTTTATCTTATATCCATTTGCAATGATTGCACAAAAACGTTTTAAAGAAGTCCATCCAATTATGTATGTTCTATGTGTTTTATTTATCCTATACTTTATATTTGTTTAATATCTTCGTTAATGGTGAGGGAAAATTTCTTCACCATTTTTTTATCTAATAACAGCATGAAACCTTTTTGTTAATCATTCGTATATAACATAAACAATAACATTTAATGATGAAGGGAAGACAATAATGAGTAATATCTTTCTGTTTTCGTTAATAATCGGCTTGATTACTGCCCTAGTAGTTATTCCGATTATGAGAGGTCAACTCTCAGGTACAAAGAAAGAAGATAAAAAGAAACCATCTTTTATCATTCCATTTATCACCATAACGATACTAACTATGGTGTTAACCTTTACCTTTTATTACTTTACAAATCTAGATCGCAATTTTACATCATTATGGATATTTGCAATCATCGTAACAGCTATAGGGACTATCCTATCTAACGGAAAGGAAAGGCTAATAAAAGGTATTATATTTGCTGCTAGTTTTATTATAGGTATCTACTTCCTAATCGCACCTGTCTTTAATGCCAATGAAAAATTCAATCAAGTAAAAATGGAGGAACAGGTTGAAATTCAAGCATTTGATGAAACAAAAACACCTGCAAGTGTCCCTCCTCAATTTGCTCGCAATAAGATGAAAAAGGCATTTGGTCAAGTACCGAATACTAGTTATTATGAGCTTGGACAATTACAAATTCAAAAAGTAAATAACGAATTTGTCTATATTGCACCTGTAGAATTTTCAGGTTTCTTCAAATGGTGGAACGGGGATAAAACACCTGGATATTTCACACTAAGCGCCACTGATTCGTCTGCCAATCCAAAGTTTATTAAGGCTGATATGGTTTACACACCTTCTTCATATTTCCAAAAGAATCTCGAACGCCATATTCGTATGAACTATCCGAAACGAATATTCTATGGACAAACACAATTAGAAATTGATGATGAAGGTAAACCCTATTATATTAGAACATATGGTAGTTTTGTAACGGCCCGAAATGGCTTTAAAGCTGAAGGAATCGTAATGGTTGACCCTAAAACAGGTGAGACTATGGATTACAAATTAGCTGATGTTCCAAAGTTTATTGACGGTGCTGTCTCTCCTGAAGCAGTTAGTCTGCAAAATAGCTATTATGGAAAATATATTCATGGTTTCTGGAATAGTCTTTTTGGTAAATCTGATGTTAAACTACCTTCAGATGAAGGAACTGAGGCAAATGTCAGCCCAATTTTCAACGAGGAAGGTGAAATGTATTATTTCACTGATTTTACAAGCCCAAAAGAGGGCGTTGATTCAATGCTAGGGTACTCACTTACAAATTCCAGAACTGGAAAAGCAACTTACTATACGGGAAATTTAGAAGAATCCTATATGGATTCACAAGGTGCCTTACAAATTATAGAGAAGAAATTCATTGAAAAAAAATGGCAAGGAGAAATGCCTGTACTTTATAATTTTTATGGAGAAGCAAGCTGGTTAGTCCCTGTTCTTGATTCTAATGGATTCCTACAAAATTATTTTATTGTTTCAGCAGCTAATCCCGAAATATCAGTCTATGCTAATACACCTAATGAGGCATTAAAGCAATACAAAACAGCATTACAAAAGGGTGGCAGTTCAGTTGATGGACGCGGAACGGCAGAAGAAAAACAGGTTTCCGGTACTGTAGTAAGAGTATACAAGGAGAAATCTGGTGACTATACATTGATTTCATTCTTGTTAGATAATAACAAAAACTTTATTATTTCGTCAGAGAGTAACTCTCTTGCTATTTACCTTAAAGAAGGTGATCGCGTAAACGTTCATTATTTAGACACTGAGGAGGATTTTCTACCAGTTAAAAACTTAACGATTGAGGGGCTACTCGAATAATTAAAGGAAATGAAATATAACAAAAAAAGCTGTCATTAATGGGTCTTACCCACTAAGACAGCTTTTTTCTTTATTAAAGATATA
The DNA here is from genome assembly GCF_902829255.1 of Metabacillus niabensis. Taxonomy (GTDB): domain Bacteria; phylum Bacillota; class Bacilli; order Bacillales; family Bacillaceae; genus Metabacillus; species Metabacillus niabensis. The sequence goes on from NZ_CADEPK010000361.1 coordinate 20,691, forward strand.
GTAAAAGTTGTTTAGAATACTTCCCTACTATTTATCGCTTGAAAACATAAAGTCACGCTTTTTCAAGGAAACGTTTAATACTAATCCCATCCCTAGCATACTAGCCATAACTGAGCTACCACCGTAACTCATTAGTAGCAATGGAATACCAGTGATTGGAATTAACCCTGTAACCATCCCAATATTTTGAAACGTATGGAATGTAAATAATGCTACCATTCCAATACAAATATAAAATTCATATAAAGTATTACGTACATACATAGCAATCCCAAGCATGCGATAAATGATTAAAAAATACAATGAAATGACAACAGATGCCCCGATAAAGCCAAATTCCTCGGCAACAATTGTAAAAATAAAATCTGAATGAGCCTCGGGAGTATAGACATTACTTTGCTGAAGACCTTTTCCGTCAATCATTCCAGAACCAATTGCTAATAGCGATTGTTTTAACTGAAAGCCTATTCCTTCTCCATGCTCAAAAGGATCGAGCCACGAATAAATTCGATTTAATTGGTATTCCCCAAAAATATTTAATAAAAAGTCAGGATTATATAAAAAAGTAGCAACAAGACATCCGACAGTTGTTAAGATTAACATGAAGATAACTAGTATATAGCGCCAGTTTATACCTGATAAGAAGATGACTGCGATTGTAATAACTACCATTACTAAGGATGAACCAAAATCATTTTGAAGGAGAATTAAGAGTACAGGTGGTAATGATACAGCAGCTATTTTTAATAAGAGAATAAAATCTCCATCTCCTCTTTCATAATGCTTACTAGTTACATTAGCGAGCATCATAATTAAAAATATTTTCATATATTCAGATGGTTGAATAGAGCCAATCCCCGGAACTACATACCATGATTTTGCACCATTTATTTCGGGTACAAGAGTTGAAGGAGCTATTAAGATACCAATAAGTAACAAAAGACCAAATCCATACAAAAATGGTGTCACTTTACTAATCTGTTCAAAATCAAAAATAAAAATACAAGAAGCAATAATAATCCCTAATACGAACCAAATAATCTGCTTCAAAAAAAAGTTATCATCATATTGAGCATATTTTTGTGCGCTAAAAATCGTTACACAGCTGCAAATCATTAACAAAAACAAAAAAAACACTAAAGAAACATCAAAATAATTACCTTTCTTAGAAGACATTAACATCACCGTACTTTATCATAAAGTTAACAATTTCATACAATTTTTACTATCATTTAAAGAGTACCATGACTATATAAAAAATACATAATTTTTTTATAAATCATTTCTTAATAATTTCTTAACCCTAAAAATTTAGACGTATTAGTATATAAAATAGTTTCAAGCTAGGGTGTTTTCTTTCTTAGCTTAAAAAGAAGTAGATAATTAAGCTTATCTACTTCTTCATGTTACATAGCCTATTTTCCAATAAACATTTGCGTCCAATGGTGACCATTTGAATCATAGCCTACCCCAATATGAGTAAAATCTCTGCTGAGAATATTTTTACGGTGACCTTCGCTGTTCATCCATGCTTGTACTACTTGTTGCGGAGTTTGTTGACCTTGAGCGATGTTTTCACCAGCCGTCTTATACGTTACCCCAAAATCACGCATCATATCAAATGGGGAACCATATGTCGGACTAGTATGAGAAAAGTAATTGTTTTGCTGCATATCTTCTGATTTCTTTTGAGCAACTCCGCTTAATTTCGTATCAGCTTTTAAGTCTGCTAAACCATTTCTTCTTCTTTCAGCATTTGTAAGATCAATTACTTGTTGAACAGCTTGACTAAGACCTTGAGTCTGTGGAGCAGCTTTTTGTTGCTGATCCGTTGCGTTATTTGGTTGCTGTTGTTCTTGTTGCTGTTGTCTTGGTTGTTGCTGTCCTGGTTGTTGCTGTCCTGGCTGTTGCTGTCCTGGCTGCTGCTGTCCTGGCTGCTGCTGTCCTGGTTGCTGCTGTCCTGGCTGTTGCTGTCCTGGCTGTTGTGCAAACCATTGACGATATTGATGTTGATTATTTTGATTTGCATTTAATTTTTCATACTTATATTTTGCTTCTTGAACAACAATTGCTCTTGTATGTGGGAATTCTTTACTTGATAGATCTGTTTTTGAACTAGATATTTCAAAACCGTCATCATTATTTTTCCGATTGTCTCGGACAAGATCAAAATCATTATCATCAGCTCGGTTGTTTTCCTTATCTCGATGAGCTGTTTCTAACTCATTTGGCACACCATTATTCCTCGTATCTACATTCCTCGAGTAGAATTCATTTCGATTATCCCAAATTGTTCTGTTATTATCATCAGCAACATTTAGAGTTCCAATTGGAGTATTGTTACCATTATCCATTGCCTCATTATTGTTACATGCTACCAAACCTGCTACTAACGCTCCTGTAATGAACAGGGAAGCCTTTTTCATTATCATTAGAAACCCCTCCTTTTTTTCATCATATCCCCATACGCTCTTATTTTCTTTCAATTATGAAAAAGTATAGGTGGTAATAAACTTGAAAAATGGAAGAAGATTTCTAAAATTTGATAATAAATTTATGCTTAAATTTAATAAAAAGAAGTAAGCTAACAGCCTACTTCCTTCTAAAAACTTATTGTGCAACCTCTTGAACAATCGCTACAACTAATTCTGCCGTTTTTTCAAGTTCATCAATTGGCATTTTTTCATTTGTTGTATGAATATCCTCATAACCAACTGCAAGATTAACAGTAGGAATGCCATTTCCTGCAATTACGTTGGCATCACTACCACCACCACTTGTTTGAAGCTCACTTTGACGACCAATTTTTTCAGCAGCACGCTTCGCCACTTCAACAACATGGTCTCCCTCACCAAATTTAAAACCTGGATACATGACATCTACTTCAATTTCAGCACGTCCTCCCATTTCAGCGGCAGCACTTTCGAATGCATCCATCATTTTCTGTACTTGCTGCTCCATTTTTTCAGGAACTAAAGATCGTGCTTCAGCAAGAATATGAACTAAGTCACAAACAATATTTGTTTGAGTACCACCTTCAAATCTTCCTATATTTGCAGTAGTTTCATGGTCAATTCTTCCAAGAGGCATTTTAGAAATTGCTTTGGAAGCAATCGTAATCGCTGAAACACCCTTCTCTGGAGCAACTCCAGCATGGGCTGTTTTTCCATATATAGTCGCTTTTACTTTAGCTTGCGTCGGTGCTGCAACAACAATCGTTCCAACTTTTCCATCACTATCTAAAGCATAACCGAATTTTGCTGTCATCAATGAAGGATCCAAAGCTTTTGCACCGACTAAACCTGATTCTTCGCCAACAGTAATAACAAATTCAATTTTTCCATGTTGAAAATTGTTTTCTTTTATCGTTTTAATTGCTTCCAACATTGCTGCCAAGCCTGCTTTATCATCCGCACCTAAAATTGTAGTGCCATCTGTTACCACATATCCATCCTTAATACTAGGCTTAATACCATTACCAGGGACAACTGTATCCATATGTGAAGTGAAATAGATTGTATCGACGCCCTCTTTTGTTGCATCTAATGTACACACCAAATTTCCTGCACCATGACCAGTAACTTCTGTTGTTTGATCCTCGACAACATGTAACCCAAGAGTTGAAAACTTTTCTTTAAGTACCTTTGCAATATTTGCTTCATATTTAGTTTCTGAATCAATTTGTACGAGCTCTAAAAATTCATCTAGTAATCGTTGCTTATTAACCATATGTATAACGCCTCCAAATTTTTTTCTTTCCATGCCTAAAGAGGAATATTCCCATGTTTTTTGCGTGGTCTTTCCTCCCTTTTAGTACGAAGCATGTCTAAAGCCTGAATTAACCTTATCCTTGTTTCCCTAGGGTCTATAACATCATCGACCATTCCATGACTAGCTGCTATATATGGGGTGGCAAATTTCCTACGATACTCTTCTATTTTAACACTTCTTGTCTGTTCAGGATTGTTAGATGCTTGAATTTCTTTAGAAAAAATAATATTTGCTGCACCATGAGGACCCATAACGGCAATTTCTGCAGATGGCCACGCAAATACTAAATCAGCACCAATCGATTTGCTATTTAACGCAACATATGCACCACCGTATGCTTTTCGTAAAATAACAGTAATTTTTGGGACTGTTGCTTCTGAATAAGCAAATAAAATTTTCGCACCATGGCGGATAATCCCTTCATGCTCCTGTTTAATTCCAGGGAAAAAGCCGGTGACATCTTCAAAAGTAATTAGCGGGATTTGGAAAGAATCACAAAAACGTATAAATCTTGCTGCTTTATCAGAAGCATCTATATTAAGACTGCCTGCTAAATATTTAGGTTGATTACATATCAGTCCAACGACTTCTCCTTTTATTCTTGCAAAGCCAATAACAATGTTTTTTGCAAAATCTTTCTGTACTTCCATAAAGGAATCTGCATCAACAACATGCTTAATAATATTTCGAACATCGTAAGATTTTAATGAGTCATCTGGAATTATTTCCGCAAGAACATTGCGATACTCATCCTGTTTTTGATACGGAAGAGAAGGTGGTTTTTCTTCATTATTTTGCGGTAAATAGCTTAATAACATGCGAACTTGTGCTAAAACTTCCTGTTCGGAGCTTCCAGAAAAATGAGCATTACCACTAATTGTATTATGCACATAAGCTCCTCCTAAATTCTCAGAAGAAATCGACTCACCAGTTACGGTTTTTATTACCTTAGGACCAGTAATGAACATTTGACTAGTCTTTTCAACCATAAAAACAAAATCTGTAATTGCTGGAGAATAGACGGCCCCACCTGCACATGGTCCTAATATAACAGAAATCTGCGGAATAACCCCTGAATATATTGTATTACGGTAAAAAATTTTCCCATAACCATCTAATGATACCACACCTTCTTGAATTCTCGCTCCGCCCGAATCATTAAGTCCTATGATAGGTGTTCTATTTTTTGCCGCTAAATCCATGACATTTGCTATTTTCAATGCGTGCATTTCACCTAATGCACCACCGAAGACAGTAAAATCTTGTGCAAATAAGTAAATTGATCTGCCATTGATTTTTCCAAACCCAGTAACTACACCATCACCAGGTCCATGAATTTCATTTAAGCCGAAGTCATGACAACGATGACGAATAAATGGATTCAACTCCACAAAAGTATCTTCATCTAAGAGAAGGCTAATTCTTTCTCTAACTGTTAATTTCCCTTTGTCATGCTGCTTAGCAATTTTTTCATCCCCACCACCCAATTCAATTTCTCGTCGTTTATCATATAATTCATTTATTTTGAAAAACATATCATCTGCCATCTTTATCACGACCTATCTTTTCGCATAACTCAATTAATACGTGATTGGAAACTTTCGGGTGAAGAAACGCAATTAGAGTTTTATTAGCCCCATTTCGCGGACATTCGTCAATAAGCTCTATTCCTCTTTCTTTTAATTCAATTAGCTTCCCTTGTATATCTTTCACTTGAAATGCAATATGGTGAACACCTTCTCCTCTTTTTTCAAGAAATTTGGCGATCGGTCCATTATCATCAGTGGATTCCAATAACTCGATTTTTGTATGACCTGCACTTAAAAAGGCTACCTTCACTTTTTGCGAAGGAACCTCTTCAAACCCTAAGCAGGTAAGTTGTAACATATCCCGATAAAATGGTAAGGCTTTCTTAATTGAGCGAACAGCAATGCCAATATGGTCAATTTGATTCATCTTTTCATTCCCCCATTAATTTTCAAGGCTCTTATCTAACAGGTTGTTGTTTTTAAGTACTACCTTTATATGAGTTGATTGGAGCTGCTGATTGCGAGACACCTTCGGGATGCGTGCGAGAGTTTAATGTTATAGCAAGTGTTTACACGGATAAGAAAAATCACACCACACTCCGCGGAAAGCGAATGCTGCACGAGGATAACAATCCTGAACGACTGCATTGTAAAAAAGCAACAAGGTTTGCGGAAAACAGTCACACAAACCATCCTTTATTAAATGATGTACCTGTTAATCGGGTATAAAGTTAGAGATTGACAACAATTTAATATAGAGAAACGACCTACAAACTATTGTTCAAAAACTTCTTTCACGTTAAAATAATAGGACAAGGAGTGAAGAAATATGTCTCGGAAAACACAAAAATTTTTTGTTTATATCATGATTGGCATAATGCTTGTCTCTACATTATTGGCAGGGGTATCTATGTGGTTTTAAATAGATTGTGATCAAGGTGTTTAGTTTATGAAGAACAAATATACAAGATGTTGTATATGTATATGTTAAAATGCCAAAAAAGAGTCTTGTAATAAGACTCTTTTTTCATGTGAATAAGACACACTATTTAAACAATGTTAGGCATCCATTCCTTTAAATTGACTTTTTATAATTAAATACTCTTCCATTTCCTTAATAAAAAGTAAAAGTGCTGCACGTACTTCAAATTCTTCCCTCGTCTTCGGTAATTCCATTTCCTGAAACGTCTGCTTCATATCTAATAGTTCAACAAGAAATTTATGTGCAGTGTTTCCAGGATGTATATTCATCTTTAAATTATGAATAAAGGCTGCTACCATTCGACTTTGATCTACTAATGTATGGATCGATGTGACTAGAGGAATGATTCTTTCAATAATTTCAAATTGTTTTTCTCTCATCTTAAAATAATGATAATAGGTATTTTCATGGCGCAAAAAATGGTTCTCGACATCTCGGAATGCCATTGTTTTCGCTTCATTTATCAATTCCGCAGTTTTTATGATTTCCTGACCATCCCAATCACGGTCGTCTTCTAAAAGATATTCTTCAATTTCCTGAAAAATTGCAGCAAAGTTCGCTTCTATTTCCTTTTGATAATTTTTAAGCTTATGCTCCATACTTGGCATATATAGATTCATGATCAGAGCAATTCCAATACCGATTAAAATTAAAAGAAACTCATTTGCGACGACTCCCCATGTAATTCCACCTGAATTATATAAATGAAAAATAATAACGGTACTAGTTACAATACCTTCAGATGCTTTAACAATAACGGTTGTTGGAATAAACACTAATAGCATGGCTCCGATAATAATCGGATGATACATTATTCCTTCAAAGAAAACGAATGAAAATAAAATCGCAATCGAACAAGCAAGAAATCTTTCCCAGGAGCTTTGTAATGATTTTTTCTTAGTAATTTTAATACATAAAATTGTTATAATCCCTGCTGAAACATAATTATCAAGTTGAAGAAACTGTGCTAGCATGACAGCAATCGTCGTCCCAAGTGCAGTTTTCACTGTTCGATAACCAATTTTAAACATTTATAAACTCCTCTAATCCTTCTTTATTCTTATGAAATTATAAAAGGCTCTTTTCTAAAATGATGTTGTTTTTACGCTTAAACAAGGCTGATTGGAGCTTAGTAGCAGACTCCAGCGAACTGTGTAAGTTAGATTTACCTTGTACAGCTGTTCACACCGCTCAGACTCATCACCCACCACACGGAAAGCGAGTACTGCACGAGAAAATCTACCAAAACGACTACAAATGAAAAGCAACATATTTTATGAAAACAGCTTAATAAAAAAAGATGATCAATTGATCACCTTTTTGTTATTATAACATTTTTTCAAGGAAATCTTGCGCTCGTTTTGTTTTAGGTGAAGTAAAGAACTCACTTGGCTTTGCATCTTCGACAAGCTTTCCTCCATCTAAAAATAACACACGATCTGCAACTTCTTTAGCAAATCCCATTTCATGGGTAACAATCGCCATTGTCATCCCAGATCCTGCCAAGTCCTTCATTACCTCTAGAACCTCCTTGACCATTTCTGGATCAAGGGCAGATGTTGGCTCATCAAATAGAATAACATCTGGATTCATTGCAAGGGCACGAGCGATAGCCACACGTTGCTTTTGTCCACCAGAAAGGCGATTTGGGTATTCATTTGCTTTATCACTCAAACCAACTTTTTGCAGCAATTCTTTCGCCTTATCTTCCGCTTCTTGTTTCGATAAACCATTAACTGTTATTGGTGCATAAGTTAAATTATTTAAAACCGTTTTATGTGGGAATAAATGAAAATGTTGAAAAACCATTCCGACATTTTGACGAACTTTTGCAATATCTGTTTTAGGATCTGTGATCTCTTCTCCATTAATCCATACTTTACCTTCTGTTGGCTTCTCAAGTAAGTTTAAGCAGCGAAGAAATGTCGATTTACCAGATCCTGAAGGACCGATAATCGCGATAACCTCACCATGAGAAATCGTTGTCGAAATCCCTTTTAAAACTTCAAGCTTACCAAAGGATTTATGCAAATTTTCAACTTTAATCACTTCGTTTCATTCTCCCTTCAATTCCTTTACCTAGGAGTGTTAAAACCATTACCAACACATAGTAAATGAGTCCAGCAAAGATTAATGGCGCAAAATAGTTATACGTATCTGCCCCTACTTGGTAAGCACGTCTCATTATATCCTGAACACCGATAACAGTAACGATTGCAGATTCCTTTGTTAATGTAATGAATTCGTTCATTAATGCAGGCAAAATATTTTTAAATGCTTGCGGTAAAATAATATCCTTCATCATTTTTGAATAAGGAACTCCTAGTGCCATTGATGCTTCTGTCTGGCCTTTATCGATCGCATTTATACCAGCGCGAATAATTTCAGATATATAAGCAGCTGAGTTTAAAGAAAAAGCCGCTACTGCTGCAGGGTACGGATCAATCGTAATCCCCAAAATTTGTGGAAGCCCAAAGTAAATAATTAATAATTGTAAAACTAATGGTGTTCCTCTAAAAATAGATGTATATGCATCCGCTAACCACATTAAAGGTTTAATTCGACTAATTTTGAATAACGCAAGGATAATTCCCCATGCAAAACCAATAATGAGCGATAGGAAGACGATTTGTAACGTAACCCAAATACCTTGCAAAATAAAAGGTATTGATGGGACGATTGAGGAAAAGTTTATGTCCATACTATCTTTAATTCCCTTCTAAAATTAATACAATATTTTACTCGATTTAGAGTATTTTCTAAATCGTTGATCCTTCTAATAATTACTCATACGTATCCCCACATAATAGTATACGTATAACGTATATACCATGTGGGGATGAGGATTATATATAATGTAGTGGCACTAAAAAAGAGAAATTATTATTCTCCACCAAGCCATTTCTTAACTAACTCGTCGATTTCACCGGCTTCTTTCATTTCACCAAGAGCTTTGTTAAATTCTTCAGTAATGTCACTACCCTTCGGAAAGGCAATTGCATAACCTTCTTCTGCCTCTTCTTCAAGAGTAAACCCTGTTAAGTCTTTATCTTTTTCAAAATATTCTTCAGCAACTAAATCTTCGATAATTGCTACATCAATTCTACCTGATTTCATTTCTTGAACTAAATCAGAGATTTTGTTTCGATTTTCAATTTTTATATCATATTGCTCTGCAAGTTCATTTGCCTTTTCTTCTTGTACTGAGCCCAATTGCACACCGAGTGTTTTGCCTTCTAGCTCATCGAGACTTTTGATTTCATTGTCTTTTAATGAAACAATCATATGTTTTGCTGTGAAATAAACATCTGAGAAATCTACATTTTTTTCTCGATCTGGATTTTTTGACATTCCAGATAACACCAAATCAACTTGGTTTGCTTGAAGTGCAGGAATTAAACTGTTAAAATCCATATCTTGGATTTTAATTTCGTAACCAGTTTTTTCTGCTAATGCCTTTACAAGATCAATATCAAACCCGATAAATTCATTACCGTTTGCAGTATCGACATATTCAAAAGGTGGATAATCAGCAGAAGTAGCCATTTTTAATACTTTCTTTTCACCATCTTTAGAACCAGATGTTGACTCATTAGATTCATCTGCACTTGTGCCACATGCAGCTAATAATCCAATGATTAAAATACTTGTCAAAAAGACTTTTAATTTTCTCATAATAATATCCTCCAATAATTCCCTTT
>NZ_CADEPK010000362.1 GCF_902829255.1 Metabacillus niabensis
AAAAAGAATATTATCGTTCTATTATTAACCAATTTTCCACATAGAAAAGCAGTGACTTCTCTAGTTGAAATCACCGCTCTTTTGTTTTTGACATTAGTATTGCGCCAATGGTAGCCATTTTAAAACATCTTGGATTTTGTCCTCCCAATAGCCCCATTCATGTGTACCAGGGCCAAAATCAGTTGTTAACGAATAGCTTGTTTGCTCACATTTCTTTTTGAACGTTAGATTGCTCTCATATAAAAAATCCTCAGTACCGCAGCATTGATAAAGGGCTGGCTTTGGTTGTTCAGGATTACGTTCTCCTTGTTCTAGTAACCATAATAGGTCATTATCCGTATCTTTAATATCTTCATCGCCATAAATAAGCTTAAATACATCATCTAAATGCCCATCTTGCTTTATCCAATTTGCCATATCAACAGCACCTGATAGACTTGCAGCAGCGGCAATTTTATCTGGATGGCGAAGTGCCCATTTAAAAGCACCATAGCCTCCCATCGATAGCCCCGCAACAAAATTATCCTCTCTCTTTTCAGATAACGGGAAGAAGGATCGTGCAATTTCAGGCAATTCCTCTGTTAGAAATGTCCAATACTTGTTACCATATTTCATATCAGTATAAAAGCTTTGATGTACTTGTGGCATGACAACCGCTAAACCTAATGGTGCGACATAGCGTTCAATCGAAGTACGGCGCGTCCAAATCGTATCATCATCACTAAAGCCATGAAGAAGATACAGCGTTTTATGCTTATCAGACACTTGCCGATTTTGCATACCGATTTGCGAAGACGTTTGCTGTGGCAAAATAACCGTCATCGATGTACTTAACGATAAAACCTCCGAAAAAAACTGACATTGAATAAGCGCCATTTTGTTTCTCCTCCTTTTTGGGGTCAATCCCCAAAAGGAGGAAGAAAGCCGCAATTAACTGTTTTTCAACAATTGAAATTGGCGTGAAATAAGGCTTCCACCCTTAGTGGGGACAGTCCCCACTTTAAAAGTGACTGTCCTATTTTCTACTTTTCAGTTGTTTTTGGGGACTGTCCCCAATTGTTACCGCTAACATTTCATTAAACAAAGCATATCGTTATTGTAAAATTGATTTTATTTAGCTGTCAATTAATCTAGGTCTTCGTTTTCTTCTAAGAATATCAATTTATGACCGATTGCATTCATCGGGCCTTTTGTTATGATGTTTCCTAGCTTGTCTGCCATAAAATCTACGCTATATTTTGTATCGTTATTGAGCCACCACTTCAAAACTCCGATATATGCTGAGCTAATAAAACAAAGGATTAACTCATATGGGATGTTTAAATTGTTCAAATCCCCTAATATCTCTTTAAAGCTTCCTTTAAATTTATCATATAAGCATTTTTCTATTTTGCTAGAAAAGTTAGGAATCCCATTTTCCCCTAGCATCACTTTATAAAAATGACTATTTTCTTCAATATTCCTTAGAATTCTTTTTAACGTTATTTTAAATTTCTTTACATTTACCTCCCCTTTTTTTAGATGAAAGGAAATATTCAATACATCCATTAGCTCCTTCAAATAGGAATCACTGATTTGTTCAAGCAAATCGTATTTATCCTGATAGTGCAAATAAAATGTCGCCCGATTAATGACAGCCTCATCCGCTATATCTTGAATTGTTATTGCTTCAAACCCCTTTTTTTCAATTAACGTTAAAAATGCTTCCTTGATTAGCTTTTGTGTTCTTATTACCCGAAGGTCTGTCTTTTTTGCCATTAGAAAACCTCCTCCTACCCTTTTTTTGTAAATTAGACGACAATTTCGTTCTGACTGTTGTTTATTATACGAATCAACATATATTGCTCATTGATTGCTGAAATAGATTTTTTATAATTGCATTATATACGACATATCGTTTTTTATTCAACACTATGTCTAAAAAAGGAGGACGATGATATGAATCGATTTATTCGCAATAAACTTCTCTGGATTGGCTTAGGAGGAATCGCTCTTCTCACAACGATTTTCACCTTTGCTTTTATGGGTTCAACCGTTAATCCGACACCAAAAAATTTGCCGATCGCGATTGTCACCGAGGATGCTGGAGTCACGCTGCCAAATGGTCATAAGCTCAACATTAGTGAAACCTTAGTAGAAAATCTAAAAAAGAAAGATCTAAATGAGGTAAAGTGGCATTTCCTTTCAGAGGATGCTGCACTAGAAGCAATGAATGAAAAAGAAATCTATGCGACAATTATATTACCTGAGGATTTATCTCAGAATATCTTTTCGTTATTAACGGAAACTCCTAAAGCACCAACAGCTTCAATAACCATTAATGAAGGGCTAAATTTAACAGGGGCAAATGTTGCAGCACAACTATCAAATGGTGTAGTAGCAAATTTAAACGCACAGGTTCAAGAACAGCTCTATACGCAAATTGAGGAAATGAAAATCCCAATAACCGCTGATTTAGCAAAAACACTTGCAAGTCCGATTACAATTAAAACCGAAAAAATCAATGCTGTAGCCGAAAACAATGCAAACGGAAATACACCAGCACTATTTACTCAATTACTGTGGATAACAACCTTTTTCAGCTCTATGGTGCTTTATACGCTGCTTAAGAAAAGCTCTGACGGAAAATGGACAGCTAAAACAATTGCTAGACAAATCGTAGCTGGACTTGTATACGTATCAGCGGTCTCTGCCATTATTCTATTTTTTGCGACACAGGTTTTAGATGTAACGGTCCCACATTCAGGTACACTGTTTATCCTATTATTGTTTATCGGCCTATGCTTTTTCTTTTTGCAAAATGCATTGCTTAATTGGATTGGTTACCCAGCAGCACCATTATTTATTTTATTATTATTTTTCTCGATGCCGATCTTAACGATTGCACCAGAAATGCTCCCACAGATTACAAAGGACTATCTTTATTCATGGGTTCCATTTCGATTTAGTATTGACCTGCTAAAGGATTTCTTATTTTTTGATAAAGCGTTATTTGCGAACGGTATTGGTACGCTCGGTGTTATCGGTATTTTATCCTTCCTCGTTATGAGCCTTGCGATTTTTAAACCGACAAAAGGGAAGGATTCAGCAAAGGAGAAGCAGATAGCTACAATTCATTGAGAATAAAAAAAGAGAAGGCACCCCTTATTCGATGCCTTCTCTTCTCTATTAATTTGTAAAAGCTTCTGTTAAAACAGGAACGATTTGTTTTTTACGAGATACTACACCTTTAAGTGTTGCTTGATTATTATCAAGCGTTACATTGAATGCTTTCTCAACTTTTGCAGTTTCTTTACCGATTGCAACCGCAACTGAATCGTTTGTTAAAATATCTGTTACAACGAATAAGAATAAATCTAAGCCTTTGCTAGCAACGACATTTGATAAAGCAGCTTCAATTTCTTCTTTTTTCACAAGTACATCATTTGTATCAACAGCGTTTACTTGAGCAATTTCCACTTTGCTTGAACCCATTTGGAATTCCTTCGCATCAAGTGAGATTAATTGTTCCACTGTTTTGTCACTTAAATCAGCACCAGCTTTTAACATATCTAAGCCATATGTATTTGCATCAACACCAGCAATCTCAGCTAATTCCTTTGCAGCATCGATATCTTCCTGTGTGCATGTTGGTGATTTGAATAGTAGAGAGTCAGAGATAATAGCTGATAGCATTAAACCAGCTGTTTCCTTCTCAATTTGTACACCTTTTTCCTTGTACAATTTGTTTAAAATTGTTGCTGTACAGCCAACTGGCTCTGCACGATAATATAAAGGATCACTTGTTTCAAAATTAGCAATACGGTGATGGTCAATAACTTCAAGAACACGTACCTCTGTAATGTCGTCGGCACTTTGTTGACGCTCATTATGGTCAACTAAAATAACTTCCTTCGCTTCACCCGCTACTTTTTCCACTAAACGAGGAGCTTCTTTTTTAAAGAAATCAAGCGCATATTGAGTTTCCCCATTCACTTCACCTAAGCGAACTGGCTCTGCATTTTGACCAATCTTATTTTTTAATTCAGCATACGCAATTGCAGAACAGATTGTATCTGTATCTGGGTTTTTATGACCAAAAACAAGTACTTTTTCCATAATAATCTCCTTTACACTGTAAAATATACTCTATTCTATCATAG
>NZ_CADEPK010000363.1 GCF_902829255.1 Metabacillus niabensis
ATATGGAAGTGGGGGGTGTTGAAAGAAGCCTTTTAAGTATGCTTGATAACTTTGATTATAGAAAATACGATGTTGATTTATTTTTATATAAACAACAAGGAGATTTTCTGGATTTGCTATCCCATAATGTTGATTTATTAGAAGAAATACCTCAATATACGACCTTTAGAAAATCAATTATTTGTGTATTTAAAGAAAAACAATTTTTAATTGGACTTGCGCGTGTCTTTTCAAAGATAAAGGCAGATATTAGCTCAAAATTAAGAGGTGTTGTCGAGCCAGGTTATTACCAAATGCAATTGATGTGGTTGTCTGCTCTACCTTTTTTACCATCAGTTGAAAAAGAATATGATGTAGCAATTAGTTATTTATGGCCACATTATTTTGTAGCGGATAAGGTAAAAGCTAGAAAAAAAATTGCATGGATACATACTGATTATTCTACAGTTAATACAAATATTAAAGTAGACATAAAAATGTGGAAGAAATTTGATCATATAGTAACTGTATCAGAATCATGTAAAGAAGCATTTTTAAAAAAATATAGCGAATTAGCTAATAAAATTACAGTAATAGAAAATATTGTTTCTCCGACATTTATTCATGAAATGGCACAAATAAAAGTAAATAATAATATGGTTCATGATGAGAGGTTTAAAATTGTAACAGTAGCTAGATTATCACATGCAAAAGGAATTGATAATGCTGTAAAGGCGTTAAAAATCCTAAAAAATAAAGGTTATAACGATATTGCCTGGTATGTTGTTGGCTATGGTGATGATGAATTAAAAATAAAGGAATTAATCAAAAACTATCAATTAGACGATAGTTTTATTTTATTAGGAAAAAAAACAAACCCTTATCCATATATAAAGGAAGCTGACCTATATGTACAACCATCAAGATATGAAGGTAAGGCTGTTACAGTAGTAGAAGCACAAATACTTTTGAAACCTGTGTTAATAACAAATTATACAACTGCAAAGAGTCAAGTGAAAAATGGAATTAACGGCATGATAACCGAATTATCTGTTGAAGGGATTGCACGTGGAATTGAAACATTATATAAAAATCCAAGTTTAAGAAATACTTTTAGAATAAACTGTGAAAATACAGATTTCAATAATCATTTAGAAATTGAGAAGCTTTATAACATCTTTTAAAGATTATGCTTAGTTAATTATTAGTATTATAAAAAGGAGCATTTACTAAATGGAAAATGTCTTATTATTAGATACATCAGTCGGATCGCTCAACAAAGGAGACGACATAATAATGAAGTGTGTGAAAAAACAATTGTCGGATATAACAAAGAAGGCTTATGTGTTGACATTACCTACTCACGTTTCTCCATTTCATTGGTACCAAGTCGCAAGGAATTCAAATCGAGTACAAATTTATAGTAACGCAAAATATAAATTTGTTGGAGGTTCAAATTTACTTACTATGGATATGTTAACTCACTTTCCACAGTGGAATATTAATATATTTAATTATAAACCATTAAAAGGAAGTATATTACTTGGAGTTGGTGCTGGTAAAGGTTCAGAAATAAACTGGTACACAAAAATGTTGTACAAAAAAGTGCTTTCCCATGAATACATCCATAGTGTAAGAGATGAGAGAACAAAAAAAATTCTTGAAGAGATGGGGTTTAAAGCTTTGAATACTGGTTGTGCGACATTATGGTCTCTTACCCCACAATTATGTAATGAAATACCAACAAAAAAATCAGAATCGGTTATTTTTACTCTTACACATCACTCTAAGGACATGAAAAACGATCAATTATTGATTGATACATTAAATCAACATTATCGCAATGTGTACTTCTGGATCCAGGATGCAAAGGACTTAGAATATTTGAAAACTCTTAATCATACTGAAAAGATTATCCACGTCGCTCCTAGTATTGAAGAGTATGAAAAAATATTAAGTACAGATGTTGATTATGTTGGAACCCGACTACATGGTGGAATATACGCAATGCGACATAAAAAACGCTCTATTATTATTTCGATTGATGAAAGAGCGAAGGGTATGGAAGAAACATATAATCTTAATACCATTGATAGAAATAACCTAAACGAACTTGCTGAAATGATTAATTCTGAAATAGTAACAAATGTAAATGTTAATTTTGATATTGTAAATGAATGGTTAAATCAATTTGAAATTTAGATAGGTTGTGGTGAAACGGGAGGAAAATATGAATAAACTAATCTTAAATAATATTGTAGTGAAAAATAACAGAGTAGATTACTATTTTAGTTTAGAAGGTCAATTACAAAAGTATTTTAGAAATGAAAATCATATGTTTATTGAATATAACTTTGGAGTTGAAGATGTTCCAGTAAGTATATTATCAATTCCATTTGTATCAAATGTTATA
Organism: Metabacillus niabensis; assembly: GCF_902829255.1. Lineage (GTDB taxonomy): Bacteria > Bacillota > Bacilli > Bacillales > Bacillaceae > Metabacillus > Metabacillus niabensis. Next base: position 2,393 of record NZ_CADEPK010000363.1, read on the forward strand.
CCACTCATTTGGATAACAGACTCAGTAATACAGCTAAAACAATTGGATAAAACGTTTTTTGAATGTTTAGATGATTTAAAGGCAGCCTATCAAGAGATGTTTCCATCGGTTAAGTTTAATGGAGCCATTCTCCTTGAGGAAATTGTTCCTAATTATTACGTGCATGAAAAAGAAGCTGCTTCCCTGTTCAGTGGAGGTCTTGATGCACTAACAACTTTTATAAGAATAAAGGATAAAAACCCTCTACTAATTACAGAGTATGGATGGTATGAAAATGAAATAACATATAGTGATGTATGGGAAGCAGATAAACAAAATGCAGTTGATTTTGGTAAAAGGTATGGACTTGATAATATTCTAATCCAATCGAATTATGGTACCTTTTTAAAAGCCGAAGAAATCGACATTGATTTTAAGAGAAAATTAGGAGACTCATGGTGGCATGGTTTACATCATGGATTAGCTATCATTTCTGCAGCAATTCCTATGGCATATCTTTTAAAGGTGAAATGTCTTTATATTGCTAGTTCAAACTCACCCTTATATAAAGTAACATGTGCATCTGATCCTACAGTTGATAATAAGATAAAATTTGCCTCAGGAAAGGTATTTCATGATGCTTACGAACTTACAAGACAGGATAAAGTAAAGGTTGTTGTTGATTATTCCTTAAATTCAAATGAAAAGTTAAATATAAGAGTATGTTTTAAAAATGAGGAAAATTGTTGTAAATGTGAAAAATGCTTACGAACAATCTTAGGAATAATTGCTGAAGGAGAAAATCCGTTAAATTATGGTTTTAATATACACGATAATATTTCTGACCATATTAAAACATATTTGTATCAAGAGGTTAAATTTTTTACCGATACGTTCATTAAAATTTATTGGAATCTGATACAAAATAGGATGAGAGAAAATTATTCAAAAATTAAAAATGAAGATTTACTCGATTGGTTTTTAGATTTTGATTTTGTAAAAGAGCGAAAAAGAGCATTATTAAGATATAGAATAAGAAACTTTATGCCTATATTAAAAAGAAAGCTAAAGATGAAGCTAGATAAAAAGATTGTGTCAAATTAAAAAACAGTAGGTGGATAATGAGAATTGAAAATTCACTTAAAAATATGCTTTTTGGGATCTCGGGACAAGTTATCAGTGCAATTATGGGGTTTGTTGAGAAATTCTTCTCGTGTTTCCACCTTTTCAGCAAGAAGTTGAATTTGATATGGACGGTATTTATTAACTAATAGTCTTTGCTCAGCCTTATGCGTTTCAATAAAATCAACCTTAATAATATCAACA
>NZ_CADEPK010000364.1 GCF_902829255.1 Metabacillus niabensis
GTATTATTAATAATGGTATATTTCTTTCACCTTTATTAGTTTCAAAATATCCATCATGCTTAACTATAAAATCCATATCAACTCGTGGATGTTTATCACTATTCAATTGTTCATGAATAGCACCCACATACCGAACATCTCTAGGGAAAAATCTAGAAATATAAATCTGAGATTCATGGACTTCATTATTCTTTTTAAAGTAATTCCTTAGCAAAATTCTCCCTATTGAATTTTGCTTAATCATTTTTTCTAGTTCACTTCTTGTGCCACTCACCATATACTCATCTGCATCTAGTACAAGTATATAATCCCCAGTAGTCTGCTCTATTGAATAATTTCTAGCTTTAGAGAAATCATCAGGCCATTTTATTTCAAAAAGTTTTATGTCATTCATTGATTTTAAAACCTTTATAGTATTATCCTGAGAGCCCGTGTCGACAACAACTATTTCATCAACAATATTTCTCACACTATTAAGACAACGGCCGATATTCTTTTCCTCATTTTTAACAATCATTGCTAGCGATATCTTCAATGGAATACCTACTTTCTAAATTAAAACATATACGTATCAAGTAATTTACTACCAGAAAAGATTCCTTTTGCATAAGATATTGTAGTCTGGAGAAAATTAATATCTCGCGAATTATCTATTATATATTTATAAAATCTAAAGTCTTCATTAAATATTCCTGTAGAATATTTAGCAACTTCTACAGCACCTTCAATGTTATTTATTTCCAACAAACTATCAATTATATTAATAAAATCATTTATTTCAAACATACTCCAATCGCACATATTGTATAGTTCGAGGCCTTCAACTTTAAATCCATGAGTAAACAACATATTTGCAACTTTATAAATTACTTCCGTATCAAGCTTTTCTATATCATCTAATATAATATTGCAGATGTCGTCATTTTTATATATCAATCCGATTTGCAAAACATATATTAATAGTTCTTTACTAATATCCTTTGCATTCAATTTATTATCCAAGAATTTAAATATATCTGTAATATTTTCATTATCTGAAATGAATTGTAACGAACTTTCAACAATCTCTTCACACGCTGTGGTCTTTTTCAGCAAGTAAAGATCGATAAGATTAATCCAACCAGATGTGTATAAACTGCCCATTAACTCATCTTTTAAAATTTCTGAAAACCCTTTTAAATCCCCTTCGCTTTTAATCGTGTATTTTTTCAATAATGCCACTTTATATAAAAACTGATTTTCTTCAAAATAAAATTCAAGTAGACTTAACGCTAATTCAGGATTACCAATTGAAAATGCAGCACTAATATAGTGTTGGATATTCTTCGCATTTACCAGTCCTTTAGAATTCAGAAAATCGGATATTTCTTCTGATGTATGAAACTTATTTAATAAAGTAACAACTTTATTAATTCCTTCAGTATTATATTTATTTATATTTAATAGGCTTGTATAATGAAAAATCGCATTATTGTAATCATTTTCTGATAAATAGATATCTCCCAATCTAGAATGAGGCTTTTGATCCTTTAAATCCGGTCTAAAAATTATGTGATAATAATTCTCTGGATTATTTACTATCTCTAAAAATACCTCTTTAGCATCATCCATTTGTCCTCTCAAAAAGAATATTTCTCCTTTTAAGTAAAGAAATTCTGGAGAATTCTCATAAATAACTCCTGCATCATCAAGTACATTCAATGCATCGTTAAATCTTTTTAATTGTATTAAACAAATAACGATTTGAATTAATGTTGTTGACACCCATGATAGTCTAAAATCAGATTTCAATTTATAAGCTTCAACATAAGCATCTAATGCTTTAGTAACATCTCCCATTGAAGAGTACTCATTCCCAAGATTAAAATAATCAAATGCATTTTTATTTTCATTTGACATTTCAATATCGATCAGCTTTTTATTTCGTTTATTTTTATCTTTTTCGTCTACTGTATGCTTCAAGTAGCCAGAATGAAAGATTAATAAATTTGAATTTTTATACTTCAAATCCACCCCTTCATTATGTTTAAACTGCTCGTGAATTTTTCGATAATAGCTAATTTTACCGTTATTTTTATATATTCTATCATGGTAGTTTTGTACTAACGTTTCACCAAAGCTACCAGCAAAGTTTAATATTTTCGCGTAATATGCATCATAATCATCGTTTTCATTTCTTAAATCTGTTAAAAAGACCTGAAAGTTCTCTTCATCCACATACTCATCAGCATCAAGTACTAAAATCCATTTCCCAGTAGCTTTCGAAGCTGCAAAATTACGTGCGGCAGAAAAATCTTCAATCCATTTAAAATCATATATATGTGAAGTATATTTAGATACTATCTCTTTTGTTCGATCAGTTGAGCCTGTGTCGACAACAATTATTTCATCAACTAAGTGAGCAACTGAACTTAAACAGCGTTCAATTACCTTTTCTTCATTTTTAACAATCATACAAAGTGAAATGAATTTTTCCATGTTAATGGACCTCCAAAAATTTAATGGGTCTAATAAAAATATCGTACTTATGTAACATAAGTACGATATTCCTTTAGAACCACTAATGATATTAATTAACGAAGTAATTGAAGAACACCTTGTGGTTGTTGGTTAGCTTGAGCAAGCATTGCTTGAGCAGCTTGAGCAAGGATTGAGTTCTTAGTTTGAGACATCATTTCGCTAGCCATGTCAACGTCACGTACACGAGACTCAGCAGCTGTTAAGTTTTCTTGAGAAGCACCTAAGTTATTGATTGTGTGCTCTAAACGGTTTTGAACTGCACCAAGCTTAGAACGTTGTTGTGATACTAATTCAATCGCAGCATCAATTTGGCTGATTGAAGAGCTTGCAGCAGCGTTAGTTCCAACAGAAACTAGTGCAGAACTTAAGTTTAAGCCAGCTGTATCCATTGCAGAAATTCCGATATTAATGATTTGTCCTTCGTTAGCACCAATTTGTAAAGTACCAGAGAAGTTTCCGCCTAATAGGTTTTGAGTGTTGAACTCAGTAGTATCAGCGATTCGGTCGATCTCTGACATTAATTGGTTTAACTCGTCTTGGATAGCGTCACGGTCAGCTGTAACGTTAGTATCGTTACCACCTTGAACTGCTAGTTCACGCATACGTTGAAGGATTGCATGTGTTTCGTTTAATGCACCTTCAGCAGTTTGGATTAAAGAGATACCATCTTGAGAGTTCTTTCCAGCCATTTCTAAACCGCGGATTTGACCACGCATTTTTTCAGAAATTGCAAGACCTGCTGCATCGTCGCCAGCACGGTTGATGCGAAGACCTGAAGATAATTTCTCCATTGATTTAGATTGTCCGTTGTTTGCAGCAGTTAATTGACGGTATGTGTTTAAAGCTGCGATATTGTGATTAATTCTCATTTTGTTTTTCCTCCTTGAATTTAGGCTCATTCACATCCTTGTGAATGAATAGTTTTTTTAAGTGAAAACACATTTTGTCGGCCGCCATGTTGTGTTTTCACCTTACACTAGTATTATCGACACAGTTTTTAATTGTTTAATAGTTTTTTAAAAAGTTTTATATGTTTTTTTCGTCCAATTTTTACCTTTATCATTAGCTGTTTTGACATACTTTGTTGCTTGGAAATTTAAACACAACGGTGTTAACACCTGCGGAGTATCGCACTTACGATCCAACCTTTACAAAGCTCAGCTTAAAAACAGCCAAAAAAATAGACCCCCTATTTCACTTCTTAGAGGTCTATTTTACTTGCTTTTAAATTACTTATTAATTTTTCACTAATGGAAGCTGCTTCATTATTTGATTCTTGGATACTTACGTAAATTTCTTTCCGATGTATTTCAATATGCTTTGGGGCATTGATACCTAATTTAATTTGATCACCGTGTACAGAAAGAACCGTAATTTCAATCTCTCCGCCTATTTGAATTGCTTCACCGGTTTTTCTCGTCAATACAAGCAAAGCTTCCACCTCCTACTTTTGGATAGCATTTTGAATGATTTTATGCTTTGTTGTGTACGGTGTATCTGTTAAAATGACTTGTTTTGCTAATTTTGTTGCGATATTAATCACTAATGGTGCTAGTAAATTTGCTGTCGTTTCTGCAAATGGCTCCTTAACAGTTAAAATTGTGAACACTTGAATGTCTGTTTCCTTTTCTACCTTTAGCGACTCTTTATCTTGGTCTGATAATTCAAACTCATATTCTTTAAAAAACTCAAATGGATTCGTTACAACAAAGCCAAGCTCAGAGGTTTTCGTTGATTGCATAATCAATAATTGTCCCTTATCATCCAATGGTAAAAAAACAAATTCCTTTTCGTCCAGGAATCCCGGTATTCCTTGCTCAAAGTGAATGAACTCATTTTGTTCTACCTCGATAGCTCCATGATATTTCGTTTGTATTTCCATATGTCACCATCCTTCTTTCTATTATGCCTTTATATCAACCATTTCAACATCTATTTTTAGATCGTTTCTTCTTTCAAGATAAATATCAACCTTACCAGGCTCATAGTCATAAATCGGTTTATTGACCTTTACATTAATGATTGGTTTATTAGGCTCTATTTCAATATTTACCTTAGCTGGGTCATATTGAATCTTCACACTTCCCGCAGATGGAATAAAACCTAGTCCAAATTCCTTCCATGGCTTTACACTATTTTGCTTTGCCTGACTCGGAATTGGATTTGAGCGGTTTTCTATTTTCATCAGCTCAGCACCTTGTTGGGTGCGTCGGGCTATTCCTGCAAGCAAGTCCTGATAACCCATTTGTGCAAATTCCTCTGTTCTTCTAAAAATTGATTTTAAATCAACGTCCGCTCTTGCCTGTGTTTGATCGATTGTTAGTTTTGAAGGAGTTGTGTTTATTGTCATATCTGCCTTAGGTTGTTCGATTGATAGATCTGCTTTAGGTTGACTGATATTATTTACTGCATTTGTTGTTTTAATCCCAATTTGTGCATTTGTACTTTCAAGTCGGATTTGCGGAATTCTCATTTGACCACTCCTAGTAAAAAAGCTATCTATTTGATAGATAGCTTATCTTAAAAAGTCGATTAAAGAAGGTTGAATAATTCTAGCTCCAACAGATAATGAAGCACGATGAATGCTTTCTTGAATAGTCAAATCTGTTATCACTCGTTCAATATCAGCATCCTCATTGTCAGATAAAATACGATTTGCAATAACCTCTTGGTCACTTAGGCGACTATCTACAAGTTCAAGACGATTATAACGTGCACCAAGCTCAGAACGCTCTGCTAGCATGGAATCGATATGCTTGTCTAAATCAGCAAGAAGCTCATCACCGTTTTCAAGCGTCCCCTCTCCGTCTAAGAGATTTGTTTCTAACGCTGATAATGTATCAAAAAGTTCTTGGCTGAATAAATTATTCGCATCGACATTTACCTTTAATTGAACACCCTTTGATACCTCAATATTATAAGCTGTTGAGTTTATTTGCGAAAAATCCGGATTACCATTTGCATCTAAAGGGATCGGCGGATTTTTCGTCTGCGTACCATTAAAAATATAATTCCCAGCAACTTTAGTATTAGCAACTCCAATTAAATCTTCTTTTAATTGAGAGATTTCTACACCGATTGCTTTTAAATCCTCTGGACTATTTGTGCTGTTATTAGCCTGTACCGTAAGTTCCCTTATACGCTGAATAACCTGCGTAGCCTGTTCTATCCCTGCTTCAGAATTTTCCATCCATGTATATGCCTCATTAAGATTACGCTTATACTGTTCAACCTCAGTTAAGTTTGTTCTGTAGAACATACCCTTTATCGCGACGACCGGATCATCTGATGGACGGCTGATTTTTTTCCCTGTAGCTAATTGGTCTTGATATTTCCCCATATTCGAATAACTTTTACTTAAATTTCGTAATGAGTTACTCGCTAACATACTTTGCGTTACTCGCATTTCCTCTCACCTACCTACTAGATTCCCATATTATTAATAATCGTATCTAAAAGTTCATCCTGTAAAGAGATCATCTTTGCTGCTGCATTATATGCATGCTGGAATTGAATCATATTCGTCATTTCTTCATCTAACGATACTGCACTAACAGATTGTCTTCTTTGCTCAACAGAATCACGTAATACATTACTATTCGCTGTGAGTCTTTCAGCTTGCTGCGCATCGACTGCCATACCACCAATAACGCCCTCATAAAATTCTTGAATCGTTGTTTTCGTTCCGTCAATATTGAGCGTTTTATTTTTAACTTCGGCAAGCTTTATCGCATTGCTCCCATTACCAACTTCAGCAGTTTGACCTTGCTCTGCAAATGAAGCTGCAATATTATTTGTCGATTCTTTAATATCTGTTGTAATTTGAATGAGACTAGCTGCACCTTTATAGTCTTCATCTGATAAATATTGATCCTCACCTGCTTCATTCACACCGAATGAAAAGAAATTAATATTAGTGTGTGCTGTTGGATTATTGTTCTCATCAAAATTCGATAGGCTCCATCCTGCACTATGGACACTATTAAATTCCTTCGCAAAGCTATAGGCCATTTTATCAAGATTGTCTAGCATTTCTGGATAAAGGCCTACTTCAACAGCTTTCCCGTTTTCGGTATATGTGTAGCCATATGAATCAATTAAACTACTAATTTTACCTGAGCTATTAAAGTCTAAAACATTGATTGAATCCCCGTTCCCAATCTTAACTGATTCGACTAATCCATTATCATTATTATATTGTACGGAAACCTCGCTAACCGTTTGCGCCTTACCATCTACTAAAGTACCAAGAGAGTTTCCATTGTCATCAACGATTTCAACGGTAACAGATCCTTCTGCAATATCTAATGAATTCCCACCGCTCTTATCATAAGATACCTTCACATTTGCTAACGATGATAGCTTATCTAATAAGACATCTCGTTCATCATATAAGTCATTTGGTAAATAGCCATTTGGCTCAATGCTAGCGATTTGCTTATTAATGTTGTTTAGCTGATTCGCTATTGAATTTATTTCTCTAACCGAGATATCTAATTCATTTTTCAAGTCAGATTGCACAGACTTTAATGATGTAGATAAATATTGAAATGTATTAGCAACAGCAATTCCGCGTTCACGGACTACTGCACGAGCTCCTGAATTTGTAGGGTTTACAGCTAAATCCTGTAATGACTGCCAGAATTGGTCCATTGTTGCAGACAAACCTGTGTCAGAAGGCTCATTCATAATCTCTTCCATTTTCTTTAAAGCCTCAGCTCTAGTCTCCCAATAGCCCATTTTGTTGTTTTCTGATCGGTATTGGACATCTAAAAAGCTATCACGAATACGCTGTACGCTACCAGCTTCAACACCTGTCCCCATTTGACCAGGAATTGTTGGCGCGTTAACTCCGAGTGACGGATACGGTTCAGTACTTTGAAAATTCACTCGTTGTCGTGTATACCCAGGTGTATTGGCATTAGAAATATTGTTACCAGTTGTGTAAAGTGCACTTTGTTGTGTGAACATTCCACGTTTTGCGATTTCAAGTCCCATAAATGATGAACGCATATTTTTCTCTCCTTACCTAAGCTTGCGAATCGAATAAAGATCGACGTTGCTTTTCGATCGGTTTATTTGCTGGTTTATTGTAGTTAAATTCTGTTTCTTGTGGCATAAGCATATCAAGTGTCATCGATACTAGTTGTAAAGCTTGCTTTGCTAGTTCTCTATTTAATTCATTTGTTGCTTTTAAGCTATCGATTGTTTCTTTAAAGTCTTTCTCCAGTTCTTTAAGTTTGCCTTGCTCTGAACCTGTTGCTTTTTCAATACATGCTGACATCGATAACTCATCTTCACGTCCTAAAAAAGCAACAGTTTGCTTAATTCGCTCATCCTCAAGCTGAGATATAGCTTTCACAAACATTTGCTCTTTTTTTAACAATTCCTTTAGCGCATCAATGTTTTCACTCTTTAATATTTCTGTTTTTTGAAGGGTTAGTTGATAGAGATTTTTATGAAGTTGTAATAGCTTTTCTAGTGATAAAATTAACTCGGCTGCTGACAAAATTCACCCTCCTATATGTTATTTCTTATAGAAATTAAGTAGCCCTTTAGCAATGGCCTTTGGGTCAATTGTATAATTACCGCTCTCTAATTGTGTTTTAATCGCTTGAACCTTTTCTTGTCTTGCTTTTGTCATCTCATTTGATGCTTGAAGATCAATTGCTTTTGAGGAAATCTCTACTTTATCTTCTTTTGTTTGTGACTTTTGTACTGCTGTATTTTTTTCTAAATTACGTTTATATGGATTGACTCCCATTGAGCCAATGTTATTGATTTTCATGAGTTTCCCTCACTTTCTTTTAGCTCGCCATTTGTCTACTATATATATCGGCGTTCATTTGCTATTTTTTAGCTTTTTCTATTTTTTAGTGCTTTGGGAGTAGTAGGTTGTTTGAATGTTTGAGGATTTATTGCGTTCACTAATTTTTTCTACCTCATCTAACTGATGTAGCTGCTCATTAATATCAGACGTGCAGCTATCGCAAATTCTACCTTCTCTAATCGATTTACCACATTTTTCACATGGGTATCCTAAATTAGGAAAGTTAGATAATTGAATTCTTCCGTTACGAATAAATTTTAAAATTAAATCCTCATCTACCCCTGTTCCTTCGACGACTTCATGTAAAAGTGCTTTGCGATTTTCACGCTTACGTAAAAATTTATAAACTGTTTCGTATGCTTTTTCCTCTTCTTTAAAACATGCGTCACATACGGAACGAAATTGTGTTTTCACAAATAACGTATTGCATTTTGGACAATTTGATAATTCACCCATTGTTATTCTCCTATCCTTACGTTTCTATCCTTTATATCGGCAATAAACCTTCTTTTTTTAGCTTCTAATTAATGTTAAGGAATAAACCTTTTCGGCGCCATTTTGCAGAAGGATTTTTGCAGCATGTCGTAGTGTACTGCCTGTTGTATATAAATCATCTACTAGGAGAATTTGTTTCTTTTCTATTTTACTGGATTCTCTAAGAGAAAACACGTTTTCAGACAATAATCGTTCATGTCGTGATTTTTTTGATTGCTTTTTATCGTCTGATCTCGTGAGGGTGTCTAGCTGTGGAAGTGGGAGAAAGTCAGCGAAAAGCTTCGCTTGATTGAAGCCCCGCTCGTACAAGCGTTCCTTGCTAAGAGGGATAGGGATTGCGATGTCTAGCTTTAATGGTTTTAGAAACTTGTTATATGCTTCGATAAGCTCCTGCCTGAAGACTGCTGATAATGCAGCATCTCCTCTAAATTTGTAAGTAGCAAGAACCTCCTTCATTGCCTCATTATAGGTAAAAATCGATACATTTTTCTCAAGAATGTCTCGCCAATTGCTGTCTTCCTGCCATATAATACAATCTTGACAAGGCTGCTCATTCGTCTGTGGTCTGTGGCAAAGCGGACAGGTTGACCCGGAAATTTTCTCGAATTGCTGAAAGCATTCCTCACACGTTGCCATTTCATTTAAAAGGAGGAGGCTTTTCCAAGATGGCGTTTCTGAAATTTCCTGTTTACAAATAAGACATCTCATTCGCATCAACCCTTTTTTGATAGGTTTTGCATAAAGGACGGTCAGATACAATTTTTGCACATTCAGCGAGCTTGACTACTAAAGACGTCATCTCTTGCTTGTCAACATAGCTTGCCTTAATGTACATGATTTTTTCCTTGTTCGTAACATAGCGTGGTTGAACATTATTTAATGTAAGCGCAATGATATCATCCATGCACTCATTACAGGTACATGTTAATTGCAGCTTATCTTTATATTCATCTAATAAATCTAGCATGATTTTTTCCATCGCGTTTATAATCATCTAAAAGAGCCCCTTGAATGAAAGTATTAGTAACTATTATGCCATAATAATTGTAGATTTTGAAGGAATATACTAGTTTTTAACAGAATTGTTCATTTTTCGTACAATGTCATTCATTTGTTGAATATGCTTTTTGGCCTCGACCATCGCTTTCGTTTTGCCATAATGAAAAAAGATAATGTCACCAGTTGGATAAGCAGCACTTCTGCCTACTCTTCCTGATATTTGCACAAGAGCACTCTCTGTAAAAATATCATCCTCACTGCCAAGTACAGCTACATCGCTGTTTGGAATCGTCACACCGCGTTCTAATATCGTTGATGTAACGATAATCGGAAATTCTCCGTTTCGAAAACGCTGAACCTTCTCTTTACGGGCAGGGTCTTCAGCATAGACACCTTCTATCCTTGAATCAAATTTACGACATATTGTCACTACTTGCTCAATAATCGAAACAGACGGAACAAATAGGAAGGCTTGCTTCTTACTCTCTAGCTGCTTTTTAATCCAAGTAAGGATGACAGCCGGTAATGTGTCCTTTTTCAGCTGCTTTTGCCAGTTACCACACCATGTAAATCTCGGTACTGGTAAAGGATGTCCATGGAAGCGACCAGGTATTTTGACGGCTTCGAGCTTCTTTTGCATAACGTCTCTTTTTAATTGTTTTGATGGAGTAGCAGTTAAATAAATTAATGAGCTTGTTTGTTTTCGTGATTTACTTACGGCAAATTGGAGAGATTTGTCTATTGAGTAAGGGAAGGCATCGACTTCATCAATAATGATGATGTCAAATGCTTCTTTAAATCGAAGGAGCTGATGTGTTGTAGATATATAAAGTGATGCACGCTGATGCTTTTCTTCACTTCCACCATAAAGGGCTGAAATCGTTGTCACCGGAAACACCTTTTTCAATCGTGGAGCTAGCTCAAGTACAACATCTGTACGTGGAGTTGCAAGGCAAATTCGTTTTTGATTTCGTAATCCGTATTCAAGTCCTTTAAACAGTACCTCTGTTTTCCCTGCCCCACATACCGCCCATACGAGTAGCTGATTGTTTTCCTTTATCGCTTGAACGACTCGATCTGAGGCAGCGGCTTGCCCTTTTGATAGCTTTCCGTCCCATGTGAAGTCGACCCTTTCCATCTCTTCATCATTAGGTCCTGACCAGCTAAACAATGGGGTACACTCACTAACTCTTCCCATCATAATGCAATTCCGACAATAAAAACAATTTGCTGCGCCACATCGAGCACAAGCAAAGGACGCAAATAAAGATGGGGAATCGTTCCCACATCGATTACAATAAAGCTTGTTATGTTTTCGGAAGACACCATAATTCAATTGAATATAGCCGTGATAGTAATGTTCTAGAATTGTTTCAAATGGGAATGGGATTTCTGATATGAGTAATTCCTTCCCTACCATGTGTTGCTGTAGTTGTTTTGAATAGGAATATTGTGGTTCTGTCGGATTTTGTGGGAGTTCACTGAGATGTGCTATTGGCAAACCTTCGTGATATGAGAAGACGGGAGCTAACATTTTATTGTAGATTGTAAATCTCATGCTTCACCCTCAATTATTACCAACTATTTTTCGATAACGTTTTTCTACACTAATCGGAGTACGTGATAGTTCTGTCGCAATATGCTTAAATTTCATGCCACTGTTTCGCAGTTCTAAAAGCTTCCGATCCTCTAAGGTTGTCCAGTGACGATATGTCCTTTTTTTCCCTTCATGATCTGCACAAGAGTTATGACGTGACGTCATACACATTTCTATCAAACCTTCTTTCAAGCTTTTCAATAAATATTATGGAGGATAAAATTGGACATGTCTACATATTGTGCCTAATAAGGGAGGAAAGTACTAGACGAAAAGCGGAAGCGCAACGACAAGCATAAGACAAGAAAAAATGGAAGGAGCTCCTTACCCTTCTATTCTTTCTTGCCTTACCTCAAAGGGCTTGGCGCCAAAATGAAGTATGAAAAAATGAATGTTTCTAATATAAACTTAATACTTATTTTTTATACCAGCCTAAACCGATCGCACCTTCACCGAGGTGTGTGCCAATTACAGCACCAAAATAGCTAATCAAGCATTCGACATTCGGATACTTTTCTTCAAGCTCTTGCTTCATCGCTGCAGCTTCTTCTGGGCGATTTGCATGGATAACAACGGCACGCATTGGCTCGTTATTTGCAGCAACCTCGTGAAATAAGTCATATACACGATTTAATGCTTTTTTCTTTGTACGGATTTTCTCAAATGGAACTATTACTTTATCTTCAAAGTGAAGAATTGGCTTTACCTGCAATAGGCTTCCAATTAATGCTTGCGCTCCACTTAATCGGCCACCACGTTGGAGATTTGATAAATCATCAACAATAAAATAGGCATTTACGGACTTTTTCATTTCATTTAATCGTTCGAGTATTTCTTCAGGGGTCCGGCCAGCCTTTGCCATTTCAGATGCCTCAAGTGCATAAAACCCTTGAACCATACAGCTAATTTCTGAATCAAATGGATAAACCTTTATTGTATCAACCATCGTCCCTGCTGTTACTGCACCGTTATATGTACCACTAATTCCACTTGATAGATGAATGGAAATCACTGCATCATATTCCTTTGACAAATTCTCAAACAACTCAACAAACATTCCGACAGGTGGTTGTGAGGTTGTTGGAAGCTCCTGCCTTTCCTTCACCTTTGCAAAAAATTGTTCAGCAGTCATTTCGTTTTCCTCTTGGTACGTCTCATCTCCAAAAATCACGCTTAACGGAATCATATAAATATCGTGTTTGTCACGTAAATCCTTCGGGATATATGCGGTACTATCTGTTAAAATAGCCGTTTTCATCTTTTTTGTTTCCTTCCTTAATGAATATCTTATTTATCTGGCAATCGTCAACTTAGCGTTGCTTGAAGCTCCTACTCCTAAAGAAGCAAATCAACGTGAGACACTATGCTGACCTGTGTACAATGCCGCATAGTGACTTAAAATAGAATACAACAGAAAAAAATGTAACGAAGCCTGTTTTGTAAGATTTCAATATTTCTTTTAGTGTACTATCATTTTAACGGATCATGTACGGAATTTCACTAATTAGATAATATTTCTAAGAAAAGCTTTATGCTATTGCCACGCTTTATTTTTATATCCGTATACATTGTTGCTATTTTCTCAGGTAAGGCGGTGAGCCCTCTCAGCCTTTACAATAATTTAGAACCAAGCCAAAAATAAAAGGCCAGACTCTTAATGTTTAAGGTCTGACCTACTATTCATTACTTTACTTCTACCCAACCATTTTTAATCGCGACAACAACCGCTTGTGTACGGTCATTTACATTCATTTTTTGTAATATATTGCTTACATGGTTTTTAACTGTTTTTTCACTTATGAATAAAGCTTCGCCGATTCCTCGATTGCTTTTTCCATCTGCAAGCATTTGCAGAACTTCGCATTCCCGGCGTGTTAATATATGTAATGGTCTGCGTATTTCTGGCTGCAATGGTTGATTGGATGCTTGTCCATTTGCAGTAGCAAGTCTTCTAAACTCATTGACAAGATTATGGGTTACGCGTGGATGTAAGTAAGAGCCGCCATCTGCGACAACTTTTACAGCATCGATTAATGTATCAGCATCCATTTCTTTTAATAAGTAACCTCTTGCACCTGTTTTTAATGCATGTGTGACATAGTTCTCATCATCATGAATGGAAAGGATGATTACCTTTGCCTCTGGATTTGCTTCAATTAATTGCTTTGTCGCTTCTACACCGTTTACTTTCGGCATATTGATATCCATTATTACAACATCTGGTTTATGTGTTTCAACGATTTCTAACGCTTCTTCACCATCGTCACCTTCAGCAACGACCTCAAAGCTCGGTTCAAAATCTAAAATACGTTTAACGCCCTCACGGAATAATTGATGATCATCTATAATAACAATTTTTGTTTTCATGTCTACGCCTCCCCATTATATTCTATTCTATTAGCTATTGTTTGTGTCAATAAGTCTTTCGTACTCATTCTCATACTTTTGCAGGATTTGTTACTTGAAAGGGCACTTTAATCATGATAAATGTACCTAACCCCTTTTTGGAATCAACTGTAATTTTCCCCTCTAGCAGTTCTACTCGTTCTTTCATTCCAATTAGACCGAACGATTTTTTATCTCTGTTTTCTTTTACTGTTTTTACATTGAAGCCTTTTCCATTATCTTTGATGATCATACTTATATAATCATCTTCAACCTCTACCCTTACATTAATTTCCGTTGCTTCCGCATGCTTTATCGCATTTGTCACTGCCTCCTGCGCCAGCCGGAACAAGGCAACCTCGAATCTTGGGGGAAGGCGAATGTCACTAAGACAGCCAATGCTATGAAATAAGATTTTTGTTTTCCCATCATATTCTTCGATCGTGTTTAAATATTTTTTGAGGGTTGGAATAAGTCCCAAGTCATCCAGCGCCATCGGTCTCAAATCATAGATAATTCTTCTTACCTCATACAAAGCATTTCGAACATTATCACGAAGATTGCGGATTTCTTTAAAGCCGTCCTCTGTTCCACGCTCACGGAAAATTCTTTCAATGAGCTCTGAACGCATCATGACATTTGCAAGCATTTGTGCCGGTCCATCATGAATTTCACGCGATACTCGTTTACGTTCTTCCTCCTGTGCTTCAATAATTCGCAAACCAAAGTCCTGCTTTTGTTGGGCATCCTCCAACAATATTCCAACCTGTCGCAAATCACGATTCAAATAGTTTAAAACAACCGTAATTTGGCTAACGAGTGTTTCCGAGCGTTCAATAATTTCCTGCAAGCCTAATAAGCGTCGCTCTAGATCATCTCTACGATCTCTAAGCTGTTTCTCATGCTGCTGCATCATTGAAAGATCTACTTGAAGTTTATGGGCTTTTTCATATGCCTCACGAATTTCATCTTCGGAAAATTGCTTAAAATGCTTACTCACCTGTGCAAGTCGATTACGAGCAATTCTTGAATGAACCTCAAGCTTATCTCCTTCTTCAATCACAATGCTTACTTGACGTTTAATATCAGCTAATTCCTCAACAAGTGATTCATATTGCTGACGTGACTGTTCACCAATTTGAAAAATTTCATCTTTGCTTGAATCAACAGTATGGATCATTTTATCTATTATTTCGTCTAACAGCTTACTATCAAGTTTTATCGGGTTCATACGGCATTCCTCCTATTTATGTCCCCTTTGTTTTTATGTATTTTTTTCTTTAATATTCTACATTTTGTCACATTTTACTACATGATTCTTTTTCGTTTGTCAAAAGATTACGATTGAAGTACAAAAAATGTCGTTTTATAATAGAATAGGACTGCTATCAGCAGAAGCATATTTGCTGATCGTTTTTTTACTGTAAAAAACGCGAAACATGTCCCTAACTCGCTCGCTTGTCAGGAGGTGTACAAGCATGCTTTCTCATTATTATACCGTAAAAGGCTATGGAGAGCATGAACTAATTATCCAAAAATCAAGGTTTATTTGTTATACAGAGCGAGTCACTACTGAGGATGACGCTCAAAGCTTTATCCAAAAAATAAAAAAACAGCATCCTAATGCAAATCATAATTGCTCAGCATATCTTATCGGAGAACACAACCAAATCCAAAAGGCAAACGATGATGGTGAGCCTAGTGGCACAGCTGGCGTCCCGATGCTTGAGGTTTTGAAAAAACGCGACCTAAAAGACACTGTTGTCGTCGTCACCCGTTATTTCGGCGGAATTAAGCTTGGCACAGGCGGACTTATCCGTGCTTACGGAAAATCAGTTTCAGAGGGCCTAAATGCCACAGGCATCGTTGAACGAAAATTAATGTGTATTATGCATACAAAAATAGACTATACATGGTTAGGAAAAGTGGAAAATGAATTAAGAGCTTCCAACTTTTTAATAAAGGATATTCATTATTTAAATGATGTCGAAGTGGAAACCTATGTGGAAGAAGATAAAAAAGCTGACTTTATTAGCTGGATGACTGAATTGACAAATGGACAAAGTGAAATTGTTGATGGTGATGTCGTTTATTTAGAACAAGACGTACAAATTTAACATTTAGAGGAGAAGTTTATGAATAGAAGTCAAGCAAAGAAAAAAAAGAGGAAACGCAAGCACCCTATTTTAAGGAGATTTTTATTTTTTCTCCTATTAGTATTCGTATGTGTAGCAGGTTATCTTGGATGGGTATTTTACCACACATTAAGTGCGGCAAATGAATCCTATGATGATTTAGGTAGAGATAAATCAAAGCTCCGTGAATCAGCAGTTAGCATTTCAAATGATCCGGTTTCGATTTTATTATTAGGGATTGAGGACTATTCAAGTGGAGGTAAAGGTGGTCGATCCGATACGATAATGGTTGCAACATTTAATCCTAAAGATCAATCGATGAAGCTATTAAGTATTCCACGTGATGCTCGCGTGGAAATCCCTGGAAAAGGGGAGGATAAAATTAACCACGCCTATTCAAAGGGTGGAAAAGAGTTAACGATTGACACTGTCGAGGATTTCTTAGATATTCCAATTGACTATTATGCAACAGTCAATTTTGATGGAATTAAAAACATTGTTGATATTGTAGGAGGAATCACTGTCGATGTTCCATTTGATTTCAAACAGAACAGTGATGACCCTAAAGCAGAGAAGCTTGAGTTTTATGAAGGACCTATGGAGTTAGACGGTCGTCACGCATTAGCTTATGCAAGAATGAGAAAGGTCGACCCACTAGGTGATATTGGACGTAACGAACGACAGCAGGAAGTCGTAAAAGCCATCATTGACGAAATTGCTTCTGCTGGTACGCTCTTAAAGGTTGATAAATTAACAGCTGAGGTCGGAAAGAACGTTGAAACAAACTTGCGCGTATCTGAATTGCTTGGTTTTTATCAAAAGTATTCAGGCTTTAATTCAAACGATATTGATACAGTAACGCTAGAAGGTGATAGTGATTATATAGGTGATATATCCTATTGGTTCCCTGACGAGGAAAGTGTTGAAGAAGTTCAAGACGAACTAAAAGTTCATTTAGGACTTAAATCCGCAACCTCAACATCCACTTCATCATCATCTGATCGCTCTGATGATGAATCAGAAATAGAGTAGCATAAACGAAACCCAGGAGGTGATTCACCCCTGGGTTTTATTATGAATTTTATTTCAAAATCAAAAAATGCCCAACCTTTAAAATAGGCTGGGCATTTTCTTTATCTTAATTATTCTTTTGAGAAATCTTTCGAATCATATTAATTAATGGTCTTCGATTGATGCCAATTAACCCTACTATCTCAGCAATGAATTGCAGTGCTAGCAATAAAATAATCATTAACAGTAATGAAATCCATAGCGTTGCATTTGAGAAGATAATTGCCGAAAACCCAAAGCATGCGCTAAAGAAGTAAATGATTAAAACAGCAGAGCGATGGCTGAAGCCTAAGTTAACTAAACAATAATGCAAGTGTAGCTTATCAGGAGCAGCAATACTTTTTTTGTTCAAAAGTCTCCTAATAATCGCAAATACAGTATCAAAGATTGGGACTGCTAAAACAACAATCGGAATAATAAAGCTAAATATTGTTATATTTTTAAATAACCCTAACATCGAGATGATCGATATTGAGTATCCTAAAAACAATGCCCCTGTATCCCCCATAAAAATCTTTGCTGGATAAAAATTATGAACAAGGAAGCCTAATGTACTCCCGATCAAAATAAAGCAAAGGGCAACAACTAAAAATTGTGAATCAGCAAAGGCCATAATAAGAATACTAGTCATAGCGATTGATGATACACCTGCTGCTAAGCCATCAAGGCCATCAATTAAATTGATCGCATTCGTTATCGCGACAATCCAAATGACAGTCACCGGATAGCTTAAATAATCTAATTCAACAAGTCCATAAAAAGGAATATTAAATTTTTCAATTAGAAGACCTGATGACGCAACAACAATCGCAGCAACGAGCTGTCCGATAAATTTATACTTTGCTGGTAATGTATATTTGTCATCTAAAATACCAACTAATATAATGATGAAAGCGCCTATCACAATTTCCTTCATATAGATTGAATGTGGCTGTAAATATAAAAAGCCGGCTATTACACCAATGAAGATTCCGAGACCTCCAAGTCTTGGCATAATATCTTTATGAATTTTTCGCGTATTTGGTTTATCAGTTGCACCAATTTTAATTGCAATTTTCTTAACGACAGGCGTAATGAAGACAGCAACTGTAAATGAAAGAATAAACGCTACAATATAGTCTATATAAGAATGCATAGTTCCACCCACTTGTGTGAGAAATTTACACTTATTCCATCATAGCAAAAATTATTAAAGATTCAATTGTTTTTTGCTTAAAATTTATGACATATCTATTACTATTATCAATTACGTAAGAAAACAAACATATACATTTAACATAATTCATCTATTTTTTATTTAGTCAAAATTTTTCGATAGAATGCAACTAGTTTCTCTTCCTCAGAATTCCAATTATATTTTGTTTCAAAAGCAACTCGACCGTTTTGCCCCATTTCATCTGTTAATGTCGCATCATCTAATAGCGAAATCATCGCCTTTGCAATTGACTGTGGGCTCTCAGGATCGATGAGCAGACCACTGCTAGAAGACTCAACAACCTTTCGATAATGGGGAAAATCAGAAGAAATGACAGCTACCCCTGCTGCCATATATTCGAACAGCTTATTCGGCAGGCAGACTAAATGATTTGGCACAGGTAAATAAGGAATAATCCCAATTGAAGCTGTTGATAAATACCCCTCGATTTGCTCATAAGGAACCTTACCTTTAAACTGTACCTTTTCTTCTAAATGATGTTCCTTTACCTTTTGTTTTATTTCTCGTTCAAATGAGTCTGATTCAAAGCCACCAACAAATAAGAGCTTTGCCTCTGGCCGTTCAATAGCTACCTTTGCAAAGCCGTCTATTAACTCTTCGATTCCTCTTATTCGAGTAATCCCACCTAAATATAACAGAGTATGGTGATCTCCCTTCACTTTTTGAAGTGGCGGAAACATATCTGTCAATGGATAATTTTCAATCTTACAGCTAGTATATGATTTATACCGTTTTCCAATCTCTTCTGTCGTGTAAATAACTCCCGATAAAATCGGTAGAGATAGTTTTTCGATGATTTCGTAGGCAAGCCTAATTGGCCTCTTTAGCCAAGACTTTAAATATTTTTTACTCATAATCGCGTTTGGATAATGCTCATGGACATCAAAAATCACAGGCTTCCTCGTAAAAATCCGAAGCAGAACCCCGACAGGAATTAATTCTGGGTCATGAAAATGATACAAATCAGCCTTTGTTTCTTTAGCTAGTTTAAAAACCTTGAACGCATGTAAAAACCGCTTCAACTCATTTTTTGGCTTTTCGATCGGAATGAGGTTAATACCATCATCCTTGATCATTTTATCAGGCTTAGGTGCTAACAAGGTTACGTCATAACCAGCTTTTTTTAATGATTTACATTGTTTATGATAAATCCGTCCGTCATACGCTTGATGGACAGTCGTTAAAACACAAATTTTCGTCATAAAATATCCTACCTTTTTCAATATCCAAGTTGTAACTTTTCCCTTTATACTTTACACTATAATATTGATAATTCCTAATATTTTATGGAAAGGGAGCTACTATGAAAATCGTCTATATAACTCAACATTTCCCACCTGAAATCGGTGCTGCACAAGGACGTGCATTTGATATGAGCTCAAATCTAGCAGATCTAGGCCATGATCTCCATGTCCTTACGACCTTTCCAAATGCAAAGCCTATAAACAAGTTTTTTACAAAAGAGAAGCATCATAAACTAACGGTCTATCGTTCCTTTCGAATAAGAGATACGAAGACAAGCTCCATACGAAGAATCGCTAATTACTTATCATTTATGGTTTCTAGCTGTTTTTCAGGACTATTAGTCAAAAAACCTGATATTATCTATGCAACCTCCCCTCAATTGTTCCAAGGGGTAACTGGATATTTCTTAAGCCGTGTTCACCGGGCAAAATTTGTTTTTGAAATCCGCGATCTATGGGTCGATTTTGCCGAACTATTAGGGCAATTTAAAAATAAAAAGATATTAAATCTAGCTCGTAAGCTTGAAAAATTTCTCTATAATAAAGCAGACCATATTGTTGTTGTTACCCAAGGCTATAAACAGCGTTTAATTGAACTTGGCATACCTAAGGATAAAATAACGGTGATTCCTAACGGAGTCAACCCTGACTCGTTAGACATTAGGGGTACAGACTCAGCTCTCCAAGTAAAAAAGCATTACGGTATTGAGGATAAATTCCTTGTTCTATATGCAGGAAATATCGGTGCTGCCCAAGGTTTGGAGACAATTATAACTGCTGCAAATGAATTAAAGGACAACCCTTCGTATATGTTTATGTTTATCGGTGAAGGGGTTGAGAAGCAACAATTAATTGAGCGAGCTAAATCATTAGAGCTTTCAAATGTGATCTTCCTTGATAGTATGAAAAAGGAAGAATTAATTACCTATTATGAAGCTGCAGATATTGGAATTGTCTCACTAAAAAAACATCCATTATTCAATATAACAATTCCTTCTAAAGTATTTGACTATATGTCAATGTCGACACCTATTTTAATCGGTGTTGATGGGGAAGCAAAGGATATTGTCGAAACATATCAAGCAGGTTACTCCTTTGAACCGGAAAACCCAGCTGACTTTATCCGGGCTCTGTCATATGCCCATTCTCATCCTGAA
This sequence comes from Metabacillus niabensis, assembly GCF_902829255.1. GTDB lineage: Bacteria > Bacillota > Bacilli > Bacillales > Bacillaceae > Metabacillus > Metabacillus niabensis. The sequence goes on from NZ_CADEPK010000364.1 coordinate 20,650, forward strand.
GAGCTGCAAAATATTAGACAAAATGTCAGAGATAAGCTTCTTCAGTTTTTTAATCGAGAGATGCTTGCAAAGCAATTGTCAGATGCTTTACAACATTTAACGGAGAAAGAACTGAATAAGTTACATAAAAAGACGACCAACTTTTAGTAGTTGGCCGTTTTTTTATGATTATGGCTGGAAGCGTTCTGGCTTTGCTTCACTTTTTCCGAAATAATGAAGAATCGCATGAACGATACGATTTGAAGCCTGTCCATCACCGTATGGATTTGAGGCCTTCGACATTTTTTCATATTCTTCTTTATTGTTAAGTAGCTCATATGCTAGCTTATAAATTGTTTCTTCATCTGTTCCAGCAAGCTTTAATGTACCTGCTTCAATACCCTCTGGGCGCTCTGTAGTATCACGTAAAACGAGAACTGGTACGCCTAATGATGGTGCCTCTTCTTGTACACCGCCTGAATCCGTTAGGATAATATGAGCACGTGAAGCGAAGTTGTGGAAATCATAGACACCTAATGGCTCAATTAAATGAATTTTCGGATCATTACCAAGAATTTCATCAGCTACTTCACGAACAGCTGGATTTAAATGAACCGGGTAAACAACTTGAACATCATCATGCTCAGTAACAAGACGCTTAATTGCACGAAACATGTTACGCATTGGTTCGCCAAGATTTTCTCTTCGATGTGCTGTTAACAAAATCATACGGTCTGAACCAAGCTTCTCAATTACATCATGAGTATACGTATCCTTCACCGTTGTTTTAAGTGCATCGATCGCTGTATTACCTGTTACATAAATCGTATCGGCTTTTTTATTTTCCTGTAATAAATTCGCCTCAGACTTATCTGTCGGTGAGAAATGAAGATCAGCAATAACACCTGTAATTTGTCGATTTACTTCTTCAGGGAATGGAGAATATTTATTCCATGTTCGTAGTCCTGCTTCAACATGACCGACAGCAATTTGGTTATAAAAAGCCGCTAAGCTAGCAACAAACGTTGTCGTTGTATCACCGTGAACTAACACAAGGTCTGGCTTTACTTCCTTCATAACGTTATCTAAGCCTTCCAATGCACGTGTTGTTACACCTGTTAATGTTTGGCGGTCTTTCATAATATTTAAATCATAATCTGGCGTTACGTTAAATAGCTCTAAAACTTGGTCAAGCATTTGACGATGCTGCGCTGTTACCGTAACAATTGATTCGATTTCATTCGGAAATTTTTCTAATTCTAACACTAGTGGCGCCATTTTTATCGCTTCGGGTCTTGTACCAAAGATTGTCATTACCTTTATTTTACGGTCCATGCTATTACTCTCCTTTAAGCTTTATATATGAACTGAAGGTCTCATCCTTATGACTGTTCCGCCAATTGCTGATAGAGCTGAACTAGCTTTTGTTTCTCATTATCCCACGTTAATTCCTTCTGAGCTTGAAAACAATTTTCTTGAAATTGATTATACTCATTCATGACTTCATGTATCCCGTTTACTACCGCTTCAACATTCTCATCAACTAGTACACCTGTTTTATATTTTTCAATAATAACCGATTTTCCTGGATGATTAGATGATACGGCAGGTATTCCTGCTTGCAGATACTCAAAGATTTTATTCGGAGTTGAATAATAATTGTTTTTAGATACTTTCTCGTACATAACAAGACCGATATGTGCCTGAGCGGTATATTTCATCAATTCCTCAGATGGTACTTGTTCATGAAAAAAAACTCTCTGTTCCAACTGAAGAGTTGTGACTAATTTTTCTAATTCTTCCTTTAAAACACCTGATCCGATCATGACTAATTTAAAATGTGCTGGTAATTTTTCCATCGCTTTTATAATTAATTCTAACCCCCGGTAAGGTGAAAAGCCTCCCTGGTAAAGAAGAATGGTGTCGGCTTTTGTAAATCCATACTTAGCGAACATATCTTGGTTAGCATTTAGGTCTTGTTGATCAAATATCGGGATATTTTGAATAAGCACACTCGGCTTTTTACCGTTTTTCTCAAACAAATAATCTCTTAAAAATTCATTAACTGTTACAAAATAGTCAATTTTTTTAAACAAGAGATTTTCAACCCGATACCCAACTATTCGATCAAGACGATTTCTACCTGCCATTTCGTTAAATATTTCATGTGAATCATAAACAAGCTTAGCTGAAAAATCCTTTGCAAGCATCGAGCCTTGCCAAAGAGTATTTAAATCATGACAATGAATCACATCAATCGTCATCCCGTTAACACTCGACTTCACCTTTTTATAAAATTCATAATAAGCAAGATAATCCTTGATGATTTTTACAACTGGTGTTCGCACTGTCCATACTAGCAATCTATTTAGTATTGTCGGCTTTTTCTTTGTGCTTGTCCCATTTGAAATCGATGATTTAATGCTTTTCACAGATATATTTGTTCGAATGAGCTTTATATTGTTATGTATGTGGGGGGGTGGCGATTGGTATTCCCTCACACAGGCTAAATAGATTTGGTGGCCTGCTTCAGCTAATGCCAATGCCTCCCTTTTTACTCTCGCATCGAAATGAATATCTTTATACAGGAGCATAAGTATATTCATTATTTTAGGGTCCTTTTCATAAACTGGTCATACTCTGTTACGATAGGTCCAGTTTCCCCCACTGCCTTTTGTTCTCCTAAATGAATCCATACTACACGATCACAAATCGAGCGAACTAAATTCGAGGAGTGCGTCACTAATATGACTGTTCGATCCTGTTTAATTTTCTCCATGATTGCATTACGGCATTTTTGTTGGAAGGCTGTATCCCCTACACCTAACACTTCATCAATAAGCAAGATTTCAGGATCTAAAGAAATCGCCGTAGCAAAGGCTAGTCTCGATTTCATCCCTGCTGAATACGTACGAACAGGCTTGTAAATAAAATCACCTAATTCGGAAAACTCGATAATATCCTCTACCTTTTCATCAATTGCTTTCTTGTTATGACCTAGCAATAAGCCATTCAGATAAATATTATCAATTCCCGGAAGCTCCGGCTGAAAACCTGCCCCTAATGAGAGAAGAACAGGATGCTCATCTTCATAAATATTAAATTCTCCCTTATCTGGAGAAATCAATCCACTAAGAAGCTTTAAAAGTGTACTTTTTCCAGAGCCATTTCGCCCAATGACACCAAGCACCTCTCCTTTTTTCACTTCAAAGTTTAAGCCTTTAAGCGCCCAAAACCGGTCTTCTTTTTTATGGAGATTTAATAACTTTTTGAGAGGTTTCTCGGTAAATTCCGGATAAGAAACCCAAAGATCTTTAATTTCAATTATATTTTGTGTCAATTAAATCACCTTAGCATATTCTTTTTCATTTTTATTAAGCAAACGTAATCCAAAGTATAAAATAGCAACCGAAATAACTGTTAATAGGAATAACGGTAAAAACTCTGGAGGCTTTCCATATACTAACACGTCTCGATATGATTCAAGGAAAGTCGTAAAAGGATTTAAATATAAAACTGGAACTAATTTTTCAGGAACGGTACTCATTTCAAACAGTACTGGTGAAAGATACATTAAAACTCTTGAAATATATTGCATCATATTTTTTATATCTCTTAAAAAGACTCCTAGATGTGCTAGGTATATCATGACTCCTAGCAAACAGATCGCATTAATAATAAAAATAACTGGGAAATAAAGAACGTTCCAAGTGAAATCTATACCATAAATCGCCAAGAATAAGATTAAAACGACAACGCTAATGAGATATTTTATACAGTTAACGAGCAGTCTAACCAAAATAAAGATAATCTTTGGTATATAAACTTGCTGCAAGATATTCCCTTTAGAGGAAATTGCATTTGTCCCATCTACAAGGCAAGCAGTAACAAATTTCAACGGAATTAACCCCGTAAAAATAACGACCGGGTAATTAGGAGTACCTCTATCCAGTATCACGACTACTAATAGGTAAAAGACAGCCATATAAAAGATTGGATCTAGTATCCACCACGTAAATCCAAAGTATGTTCTTGATGTATTTGCTTTGAAGTCAGAAGCAGTTAAATGGTAGATTAAATCTTTATTGGCTTTAATTGATTTAAATGTTTCTAGTAACATACAGCTTCTCCTAACTAACGAAATGTTGCATCTTAATTATAATAAACTTACTTAGAACAGCTTTCAAGTTTAACTAGAATTTTGTCAAAGATTTAGTAAGTAAAAGGCGACCATAGTCGAATATGGTCGCAAAATAAGAGTAAATATTCACTAATGTTTCATTTCTTTAAACAAAATCATATAGGTTTCCAAAGTTAATATACGTAACATCAGAAGGTGATTGCTTCACAATGTTCTTCGTATCAAAAATTTGCTTCGTTGCCATACCAGCAAATTCTGAGCCGTTGAATTCCTTAAATTCATTATGGTCAGTTAGGATTAAAACTAAACTTGAATCTTTTACGGCTTTTTCCATATCTTGCTCTACCCATTCCAAATTCACATGTGGGTCATAAGCAACAACTTCCCCAGCACCAGATGCTTTTAACATACCGTAAATATCCATTGCTGGACTTTCACGAATATCGTCAACATTTCCTTTATAAGTTAGGCCAAATACTGTAATTTTCTTTCCTTCTAGACCATTCAAAAGTTTCGCTGTATGCTCAACAACAAAGGAAGGCATTGAAACGTTAATATCACGTGCTTGATAAATTAATTTCGCTTGGTCAGGTGCTTCAGCAACGATAAAGTAAGGATCAACAGCTAAGCAGTGACCTCCAACACCAGGACCTGGTGAATGCAAGTTAACACGAGGATGCTTATTCGCCATTTGGATAACATCCAACGCATTTATGCCTAGCTTCGTACAAACTTTTACAAGCTCATTCGCTAAGGCAATATTCACATCACGGTATGTGTTTTCCATTAGTTTAGACATTTCAGCTGTTTTTGCATCTGTTAAGATTAATTCACCTTGAACAAATGTACCATATACCTTTTTACCAGCTTCCTTACACGCTTCAGTTACTCCACCGATGATCCGGTTGTTGTGAATAAGCTCGTGCATAATTTGGCCAGGTAAAACTCGTTCTGGACAGTGGACAAGGAAAAGATCCTCTCCAATTGTAAATCCAGCTTTTTCAAGTAATGGCTTAACATGATCATCCGTTGTACGAGGTGCGATTGTAGACTCTACAATAACCGTATTATTCGTTTCTAAATAAGGAATGATCATTTCAACAGCACTTAGAACATATTTTAAATCTACAGATTTATATTGGTCATCTCGATTTGGAGTTGGAACAGCAATGATAAACACATCACCCTTTTCAGGGGCTGTAGATGCTTTAAACTTACCTGATGCCATTACCTCTTCAAGTGCTTCCTGAAGTCCTGGCTCCTCAATGTGTATTTTTCCTTGATTTAAAGAGTCAACAACTTTTTGTTGAACATCTATACCTAACACGTCTACACCGTGTTTTGCAAACATAATTGATGTTGGAAGGCCTATATAGCCAAGACCTAATGTAACTAGCTTCATAATTAATTCCTCCAATTATTGATCGTAAAGCTGTTTAATGTTCTTCCTTAAAAACATTACAACTTCACTAGAACCCTGTCAATCTTGTTACTAAAATTGCCATAAATGCATCACAATCATGAATTTATTAAAAACTTAAGCACCGCTAAGCTTAATAGTTGATCTCCTCTTACAGTGTTCGCCTCTCGCGTACAGTCCGAAGCCTCCCCGATGTTAGCGCCAGTATGGTTTAACACGCTCTCTTAAAGAGTCACAACACACTCACCGCAAGAAAGAAATCAACAATATGCTCTAACATAATCTATAATAATATTTCTTCAATTTCCTGTTGAATCATTTTGTTTTTCCCGCACTGATAGCGAATACGCTCTGCTGACTTTGCTGATTTCTCCAAAAATACTTCAGGATGTTTATACAAATATTCAATAGCATCTGCCAACCCTTTGTAATCTTCTCCCTCTGCAAGAAAGCCACATGATTCATCAATAAATTCGGGAATTGCATAAACAGCACTTGTAACAGGCACCAATCCACTTGACATTGCCTCTCCTAAAGAGACTCCTTGAGAATCCATTCTTGATGGACTTAAAAATACGCCATGTGTTTTATGTTGTTCAGCAATTTGCTGTTGCGACAAAAAGTAATTATGCAAATGGACATTTGGTATGTTTCGAAGTGGTTCAACAACTTCATCAAACAAAGGACCTTGACCATATATATCAAAAACAAGCTCATTAAAAAACGGCCTGTCCTTTAAAGATAAAATTGCTTTTACCGTTAAGTCATTGGCATATGTCCGTGAAGCAAATGGTCGAACCGTTAAAATTCTTAACCTTTGCTCAGCAGGCTTTTCCACGTAATTGAATAATGAATCATCAATTAAGTTATGGATAATCCGATAATTTCCAATGATCGTACTTGTATCCTTTTCGGCAACATTTTCCTTATACCACTTTGAAACAAAAATAAATTTAATGTCGTCATCCTTTGCCGTATAGATGTCATGCATAAAATCTAATTGCTGCTGATTTCTTTTCGCATGCTCCAAGCTATCACGCAAGCTTTTCGGATTATCATAGAAATTAAACCATCGACGGTACCATTTTGTCGTTTCAAACCCATGTACCCAGACAATCTTCGGTGTATTCCGTGCCTTTGAATTCCGAACTGCACGATACATTTTTTCGTTAATAAAATGAAAGAGTACCTTTTTTACAGCTATTGTATCCAATAAAGCGGATAATACTCCTTCTCCACCAATAAAGACAGGTACACCTTCATATTCATAGTTAGCTACGCTAACCGGTGAAGTATTAAGTCGGTAAATCGCAACTTTTAGTCCTTTTTCCTTATATCCTAAAACTCTTTTATGAATAAACATATTTTGATAATAAGTATTTTTTTCAGGATAGACATTCGTTACAATCAGGTAATCAATCTCTTTATAGCGATCATATAATTCCTGTTTACTTTCCGAGCTTGGTATTTCATAGGCTACTATCGAAAGATCCGATAGAGTCGCTTCTCCCTCTCCAGTTAAACGAAGACCAATTGAATAGCTTGTAACCTCTTCAGGGAAACTTAGGTTCATCTCACAGCCTAATGGATTGTATTGGACATAGATTTTTTCGTTGTTTTTATCATAGCCTACAATGACTTGCTGCACTTGCAAGCTCCCTTGTTTTTCACCATTCAATTTAGCTATATAAGTGTATTCTGAATTTATTTTTTTGTTCACCTTTTTTTGACTATCATAATAGATAATTAATGGCCTTGAAAATTGACTTATTTGCCGAGCTTTTATGGTTAACTCATTCGTATACTGAATGTGTACTTCATATGTTGATTCTGTTTTTTCAGGCCATTTATCATCATAATGATGAATTTCTATAGGCTCTCTGTTTTGCACCGATTTCCCTCCTATCCTTGTAAATTAAATTTGTTTATTTTTTATCTTCTTTTCTTTCTTAGCTCCCAATATTTCATTTGCAGCTTACCTAATTTGGAATTTTGCAATCGAGTTAGCTTTCTAGTTAACTCTTCAATTGTTTGAGCCTGTTCTTTTATTTTTGCATTCCCTGAAGCAATTTGCTTTTCTTCAGCCTTTTCGTTTGTCTTTAATTCATCAAGGATATTGGAAATAATTTGTTTGAATTCAGCTTCCATTTCCTTTTTATCTTCTTTCAATCGTTCAACTAGATTTGTTAAACGCTCGTACTCTTCTTTATCAATCGTTACTTTTTCCTGGTCTGTATTCCCCATTCACATCCTGCTCCTTTCTTATTCAGTTCTTTGTCAGGATTGAAAAACAGCTTCCTTCATTACTGTTGATTAGTAGGAAATTTTTTCTCAACCATTTTTTCAAATGTCATTGCAGCTGCTTTTGCATCATTTAAAGGTGATAAATAAGTCGCATCCTTGCTTTGACTTAAAATACTACCTTCCTCAAAGATTCCCCAAATATCTGAGCCACTGCCTTTATAATCGCTTAATTTCGATGGTAGATATGGATTAATTGGCTTATTATCCTTCGTTGTTGAATCATTTACAACTAAGCAATCAAATTTCGTACATAAATTTAAGAATTTATAGAAATCAACAAATCCATTTACAATAATGCTATCCTCTAATG
>NZ_CADEPK010000365.1 GCF_902829255.1 Metabacillus niabensis
CTGTATAAATGACTAATCCTTGCGCTTTTTGTTCCTCGTACTGGAGATTTAACTTATCACATAATGAAAAAAGCTCATCAACCTCTCTTTTCGTTAATCCTCTCTCCATTACTAATTTGTAAAATGGAAATCGCTGTGAATCAATCATTTGTAACAATAATTTTTGATAGTACTCCAATGTTTCCAAACGAGTCTCTAAAGATTCCATTTTAAACACCCTTCACAATGAACATTATTGTTCTTTATTTTATAGTATTTATCTTATTTAGAAAAGCAAATAATCAATGGAGGTCACATCATTCTAGTCTAACATAGAGCATATGGTTAGACTAGGATGATAAACCGCATTCTTAAATAAGTCAGTCGACAAATTGAATTTTTTTAGCGAATGATGAGAAATTTAGTTGTTTTTATTAGTCTTTTCTTACTTTTTTAAATTAAGCGTTTCCAATTCACTTTTTCATATTGCATTTTTTATCACACCGTCGTAAAGTATGATAGTACTTTAGTTAATGATGAGAGTTTGGACGGTGAAAAGATGAATTGTTGGAAAACAATAAACCTTCAAAAAGATGTTGGCCAAAACAGAATCTTATTTCTTTCAATTATTACCATGATCTTTGTATTTATTTTAACCTATCTACCTATTAATTTACTATTGCCAAACATTCATCTAAAAGACGAACATTTCTTTTTATTTGTTGTTTTATTTATAAGCTTGATGCCAATTCATAAATTGTGTCATGCTTTACCATTACTTTTTAGCGGAAATCGTGTCTCAGTAAAATTTAAGCAGTATTATATGATTCCGGTTCTAGAAGTAAAAGCCTGTAATAGTATAAAAAAGGGAAATATGATTTTGTCTCTCCTATTCCCATTTATTTTTATGACCGCAATTTTATGCTTAGTTAGTATCTATTTTACTCCATATGTTCATTATATCTGTATTGCAATGGCCTTTCATATCGGTTTATGTGTTCCAGATTTCATTTTTCTAAAGCAGTTATTGTTTGCTCCAAAAATGAGTTTAATAGAAGAATATGAAGATGGTTATGAAGTATTGATAAAAAAATACTAGTGTTCATGGATAATGCGATCAGTGGGACCCGATTTCCCACTGATTTCCAGAGAGACTTCTTTCAATTCTAAATCATCCTATGTAACGCAAGCCCCTCTGTCACAATTTAACATTTTTCATTTTTGTCAATCTTCAAACCTATCTTTTTCATAAATAGTTTGGTAATCTAATATGTATAATGAGGGAAGGGGGATCTCCAATGTTAATTCTCTTCATTTTGTTTGCAGTCTTTATCTTGTTTTACATAAATAAGCTAACAAATACGTTATGCTTAGTTCGTGAGATTCCTGAAGACCGACAAACAAAGGTTTTTCGAACAATCAATGTTCTTATTACGATTTTGTTAATCTCTTCATACGTAGAAATTTTGTTTGCTTAGATTTTTGACAAATATAAGAACGATACAAACTACATAGTAGTATGCTGACATAATTTCTGTCGGCGATTTTCTAAAAAGGAAAGAGGGCGACTCAATCCTAAAGGTTCAGACCCCCTCAAACACTTTATATAATAGACTAATGATTAGGTTAGTTTACTATTTACTCGTGTTTGTAGGAGGGGTCAGACCCTTTTGAGTCACCCTCTTTCCTTTTATTTTATCTTATAACCAAGCTGCACCAACAATGATTAACAAGATGAACAATACAACGATCAATGCGAATCCACCTGCATATGCTCCACCCATTTTGACACCCCCTTTAGCTTTTATTACGATATCCTATGCAAAACAGCCTACAAACGAATAGGCTATTGCTCCATAGTAGCTAAATTTCTATAGTTACACTTAATAAATATAGGCAGCACCAATAATAATTAATAAGATAAACAATACAACTAGCAATGCAAAGTTATTTGAAAAGCCAAATTCTTTCCCCATGTTAATTACCTCCCTTATCTTTTCAATGTATTCTATGGTTAAATGCTCCATCATGATTGGACGATCGCCTATTCGTTTAGAAATACAATAAAACAGAAATGAAAATTTTGTATCTATGTTAAATTATGGTATAGTATCTTCTATGTAAAATTCATTAAAATTCTTAACTAGGAGTTGTAAGGATGAAAAAATTGTCAATAGCATTAGTAGCAGCAACAGGTTTATTCACACTTAGTGCTTGCAACAATAACGAGTCAGAAACAATTGTTGAAACAAAAGCTGGTGACATAACAAAGGATGAATTTTATCAAGCTCTTAAAGACCGCTTTGGTAAAGATGTGCTTACAGAGCTTGTCCATGAAAAAGTATTAAGTGAAAAATATAAAGTTTCGGATAAGGAAATCCAAGCCGAATTTGATAAATATCAAGCCCAATTAGGTACACAATTTACAAGCATGGTCGAAATGCAAGGGGAAGATGTCATTAAAGACATTTTAAAGGTTGATTTATTACGTAAAAAAGCGGCCGAGGCAGAAGTGAAAGTAACCGATGAGGAAGTTAAGGAATATTATGATTCACTTAAAGGAAAAATCAAAGCTAGTCATATTTTAGTTGCCGATGAAAAAACTGCTAAAGAAATAGCGGACAAGCTTAAGTCGGGTGAAAAATTTGAAGACCTTGCAAAACAATATTCGACTGATCCTGGTTCTGCTCAAAATGGCGGGGATTTAGGTTGGTTTGCTAAAGGGTCTATGGTCAAGGAATTTGAGGATACTGCCTTTAAACTAAAGGAGGGCGAAGTAAGTGCCCCTGTAAAATCTGATTATGGCTACCACATCATTAAAGTAACGAAAACAGTTACAACATTTGAAAAAATGAAGGATTATTTAAAGGAAGACGTAAGCACACAAAAGCTTCAACAGCCAGATACAATCCAATCAGCTCTTGATAAAGAGCTAGAGAACGCAAATGTCAAAGTTAAGGACGAGGATTTAAAAAATATTTTTGACAAAGAAGAAACTGAAACAAATGAAAAGACTACTGATACACAATCCGAAAAATAAATCTAACAGCTTATGATGATAAAAAGGCTGTCTTTAAGGAATCTGACTCCTATTAAGACAGCCTTCTTTCATATAATGGAACAATGTTAACTAGCTGATTGGTCTTTTTCAATTGGTTCTTCTTGAAGCTGCATCGCTTTTCTCCGTTGCCGCTCTTGCTCAATACGTTCTAAAAAAACTTGTCCCTCTTTTTCAATGAACTCCTGATCAACCTTTTTATCTTCACGTGCCGTTTTAAAGGCCATATACCCACTGACAAGAATCCCAATAATGCAAACATATATCCACCACGGTAATAAAAGCATAAATCCATCCCCCTTTTATAACTCGTACAATTTTTAAGAAGCATCTAAGCAGACTTGCATCTTCTTTGCTAGAAGAATCATTTCATTCTACCGATTCGCCTAGATTATTCTATTACTAGAAAATATGAATGATGGTATTGAATTATTCCAAGGAAATGGAATTAATCTAGTATTTATTACATATTCCCTTAGAGAAATGATGGAGTTTAAGGTTTAATAGGATTAAAAAGCGCAGAACAGGAATGAATTCCTTATTCTACGCTTCTTCATTTTACTCTTTTATAAAGGTTGGTTTGTAAAAGGAACGATTATCAAGGGCGAATATTCTTTCCGTGAATTCCCCTGGCTTCACTCGTTCTAGTGCTCTGTCTAGCATATTCATTTTTGCATCAAGGTTATCGATATAGTGAATAATTTCTGCCTCTTTTATCATTGGCGGCTTCGGGCTTCCCCACTCCGCTTTACCATGATGGCTCAATACTAAATGCTGGAGAATGACAACCTCTTCTCCTTCAATTTGTAAATGCTCGGCTGCTTTCGCAATTTCATTTACCATAATTGAAATATGGCCAATTAGGTTCCCTTCAACAGTATAGGTCGTACTAATTGGTCCAGATAATTCAATGACCTTTCCAAGATCATGAAGGATAATCCCCGAATAAAGTAAATCGGTATCAAGGCTAGGATATAATGTTGCAATTGCTTTTGCTAAATCCAACATGGAGACAACATGATAGGCTAAGCCTGATACAAATTCATGGTGATTTTTTGTAGCTGCCGGATATTCGATAAAAGCTTCACCATGCTTTTTTAATAAATATCTTGTAATTCGTTGTAGCTTAGAATTTTTCATTTCAAAAATATATTGCGTAATTTTCTCATTCATTACATCTTTTGCAACGGGAGCTGTTTCTAGGAAATCAGCTATATCAACTGTTTCATCATCATGTTTAGGTCTGATGTTGCGAATTTTCAATTGATTTCGACCACGATAATGATGAATATCACCATATACTTTTACAATTTTTTGAGGTGAATAGATCACTTCATCCTCCTGAGATGCATCCCAAAGCTTTGCTTCAATTTCACCTGACGTATCTTGAAGTATTAATGTTAAAAATGCCTTTCCATTGCTTGCAATTCCCTTAGTAGAAGATTTTATGAGAAGATGAACATCTACCTGTTCCCCAACATCATAATGGAGTATTCCTTTCACCATAAACTAAGCTCCTCTCTCATTTTTGTCTATTCTATTTGTTATGAATTCATAAATTTTTAATACGATTTTCCCCAGTGTATGGATAGTATAGCATAGTTCTAAGGACTACGGGTGATATAGCTTGGAGGTTCCAGCTAATTCATTTAGATGAATCACCGTATCCGATTGATAGTTTTCAGCGATATGCTTATGACATGTAAAAAATATCACTTGGTTTTCCTGTTTTAATTCCTGCATAAGCTTAATGCTTTCGGCCGTTCTTTCATGATCAAAATGAACAAAGCTATCATCAATCATAATCGGTAATGTCACCTGCTCGTTTATCGTTTTAACGAGTGCTAAACGAATCGATAAATATAATTGTTCGGCAGTTGCTTGGCTTAGCTCCTCAGCAAAAAATCTCATACCGTCATTTCTCTCGACAATAAACGATTGCTTTTGGTTAGGTAAAAATACTCGGTGATATTGCTCCATCGTTAAAGTACGAAAAAACTGTTCAATATGGCGGATTAATGCCGGAAGCTTTGTTTGCCGATACCGTTCAACCGTTTGATGTAATAAGTCTTTTGCTAATGCGCGAACAACCCATTGCTCAGCTAATTCTCTTACTTCCGCTTTTTCCATTTCAAAGGAATGCAATAAATTTGAATACACCCCATTTTGTTCAATATTGTGGATTTTAACATCAACTGTTGAATATTGCTGATGCAAATCCTTCTCGAATTTAGTTAACTTCTCTACTTCTTGCTCTATCACTAAAAGCTGTTCATCAATATCATCGTATTCCTTAATAGTTAGTTGTTCGAGATTCACATTTCGTTCTGTTGCAAGCTGTTTTTCAATCCATAGCTTCTGCTTAATTAACTCTTCTCTCTCACTATGATGGTGAGCATATTTCCGAAATTGTTCTTCGTCCTCAAGCCCAGCCTTTTTTAGAAGACTCTCCTTTTCTGCCTTTAGATAAGAAATCTTATCCTCTAACGAACGAATTGATTCTTCGAGTTCATGCTTCCGTTCATGAAGATTTGTTAGCATTTTGACCTTTTCATTTTGTTGTAGTGACAGCTTGTGAATTTCAATAGCTGCCTCTTCTATTGATAAATATGATAGTTGGCAAATCTCGAGCATTTCTATTATTCTTCGTTCGTACTGGTCAATTTCTTCATTAAGAATTTGTACTTCAGACATATCTTTATTTCGTTTTAACAACAGCTCCTGAAGCTGCTGAAGTAGTTCGAATGCTTCTAAAATAATTTCAGGTGCTGCTGTTCTATCAATTAGCAGCTCTTTTGCAAGCTGTTTATACGTTTCCTCATGATGAAATTGTTCCTTTTCCCATTCTTCAAAAAGACTTATTACTCTGTCATAGTTTCTTTCATACTGCTTAAAAAGAAGTTGCTCATGATGTAGGGCTTGCTTCGTTTGATTATCCTTTTCCATTTCCAGTAATAACTTCGACATTGACGTTTGCCCGGAATCAGCTTCAGTGAATTTTGCCAGTTCTTCTTCAATTGATTTTATCTGTCTTTTTAAATGTTCGGCAAACGCGTCCTTTTTCATCGTCACCTGTTTAATGATGAACAAAGAGATGAAAAACCCTATAATTAAAACGATCGAGACTAGCCAATATTGGGAAAACATCGCCCATCCAGTACCCGCTGCTACTAAACAAGCAAATAAACTACTGATAGTGAGCCGTTGTTTTTTTTCCTTTTGCTGCTCTTTTTTACGAATAGTTAGCTGATTTGTGAGCTGCTTTTGCTCTTCTTTTAAATAGTCACGGTTCGTCGATTGCCTTTTTGATATTTCGTGTTCTAACTTTTGCCGTTCATAATCTGAAAGTATGCTCTTTTTTAACTCTGATATTTTCCATTCTGTTTCCTCTAGTAAATTCTTCGTTTGCTCAAATTGCTCATCTAATGTTTTTTTCCGTTGTTTTAATTGTTGCTCAGCGATAATTGCATTTTTTATTGATTCTTTCATAAGTACTGTTGCTTTGATAGTTAGTAATTCCTCATCCGAAACATTTGGATAGATTCTCTGCTTATACATATGAATCTCATGCCCAGTTTGATTAATGCGCTCTATAAGCTGATCACGTTTTTTCTTTTTTTCTTTATAAACTGGCAATTGTTCACGTAAGCTTGTAATGCTAGGATAAAGGTCTAGCACGGCTTGATTTACAACGATTCCATTTTCCTCATTAATTAATTGCTCTTGCTTATTATGTAAAACATGAAGCTCTGCCTCTAATGGTTGTAAAGTAACATTGTAATAATCTAATTGCTGTAAACCATCCTCAGGAAACTCCTTAGTATCTGGAAGACGTAAAAGCTGTTCTTCACACCAATTAAGCTCACGGAGTAACGGAAGAACCGCTTGAATTCTTTCAAGCTCCCTTTGACTAGCTAACGCTTGTTTTTTTTCAAGTGCAGTTGCCTCGAGCTTCCGTTTCAGATCATTTCTTTTATCAATAAGCATTTGGTAATCATGATTGTTACGTTTTGCTTCAAGAAGTCTGCTGTGGCTATCCTTTAATGTCGTAAGAGCCTCATTAAGGATTGGCCTCTTTCCAGTTGGCTTATAAAGAATATCCTGTTGTCTAGTTAATGTATTTTCGATCGTAAATAAAGCATCCGCTCCATAAATACTTGAGAGGAATAGATATTTTCCTATTTGATCAGAATTCATTTTTTGTATCCTTTGCAGACCATGGATGTCAAAGGAAAAGATGGAACGGTATGTTTCCCGATCAATACCACCTAATATAGCTTGAAGGTATGCCTCATCTAGCCTAGTGCCATCCTCATTCTCTATTATTAAGTCTCCACTTGCCTTTCCCGAAGTCCTCTCAATTTTGATTGATTGATTGTCATCTGTTCGGACAACAATGTATCCGCCGTATGCATTACTCTTTTTTGGTTCATATCTATTTTCCATTTGTTGTTTCGTAGGAAAACCAAAAAAGATACTATGAATAAAAGACATAATTGTCGATTTTCCCGCTTCATTTTGCCCGTAAATCATTTGAAAGCTCTGGTCTTTAAAATTAATGAACTGATTTTCAAATTTCCCGTATCCGTAGATCATCAGCTTTTCGATTAGCATTCTTATTTCACCTCACTTTGCAGCAATATCTCCTGGCGCAAAAGCTTTTCCGCTTCCTTCAAAAGCTGCTGCTGTTCCTCACTAGTAAACTCATCAATATAACGTCTGTATAATGGATGGCTCATAAGTGGTTGAAGAACATCATTAAAAGCGTTATATTGTTCAACAGACTCATGCAGGTCATTAAAAAAGGATTCAAGCTTAGTATTTTCCTCATAAAGATATGTTTGATTTGTCATTTTATAAATCCAAATAACGGGTTGATTGCTATGCTCCTCTTCATTTAAATCATCCATCATATCCTGTAATGTTTCATGACTATGTAAATTTGCCGCTAGATTTCCTGTTCCTATAAATTCAATCGTTAGCAACATTGGCTTTCCTCGTTGGCGTAGTTGCTCTATAGACAATCTGCATTCATGAAGTAAATCAGTCATCGTCGTAAGTGTGTCAATTGAAATTTGTATTTTATCCCATATGACTTCCTCAACTGATACAAATGTCAAAATAGGGGCATCTTCTTTCATGTCAACAAAATAAAAACCCTTTTCCCCTGCCTCTTTTCGATGTCTCCCTTGGATATTCCCTGGATAGGCAATCACAGGGTCCTCATGTAATAGTTGTCGCTTATGAATATGGCCTAATGCCCAATAATCAAATTTTTTCTCTATGAGCTCTGTTAACTTAAAGGGACAATAAACATCATGTTCATCGTTTCCTTCAATAGAGCCATGGAGCATACCAATATGATAAACAGAAGAATTATCCACTTTTTGATACTTTGCCGTGATATTTTCCCGTACAGAACGTGAAGGGTAGCTGTAGCCGTATATATAAGCAAGAGGTTGTTCATTTTTTTCAAAGATTTTCATTTCCACTTGTTCAGAGGAAAAAATATGGATATTTTCCGGCCAGGATAGCTCGATCCAATTCCCTCCCATATGATCATGATTTCCATGGATAACATACACTTCGATATTCGCATTAGCCAATCTTTCAAATTCTTTTTTTAATTTTAATTGTGCTTTTAAGCTTCTATCCTCTTCATCATATAAATCACCTGACAGCAAAATAAAATCTACTCGCTTATTAATTGCAAATGTAACAAGCCGAGAAAATGCCAAAAAGGTACTCTCTCTCATTTTTTCTAGCAACTCTGGGGGCAAATGCTTTAAACCAACAAATGGACTATCTAAATGCAAATCAGCCGCATGGATAAATTTTATCGAATCTCTCATTTTCTTCCCATCCTTAAAAATCTACTGATGCTAGATCATTTCATTTATAAACTTTTATTATATCCACAATTTCCTTCATTTATTTTACCATTGATAAAATACGAATGCACGTTCTCTATCAAATAATAAGATAAATCGTTCCTTCGACTATTAACATATTTTGAATACAATATGCCTTGGCATGTGACTCCCTTTTCCTTCCGCTTTTTTGCATCTGGCTGTTTATGAGGATAAGCGGAAGGAATTTCGAAAACGGGGATACATGAATGCGAATTGAGGAGAGATTAGAAATAGATTATTAGTATAGAATGAGGAGATTTAAGACAGGAAATAATTGTAAAATACAAAGAGGTGTACACAAACTAATTATGTGTACACCTCTTCCTATTATTATTTATCTTTAGACATTGTTAATGCTCGTTTTAAATCTTTAAACGAAGAAGATTTTCCGTAAATGAGGACTCCACCTTTGTAAACCCGTGCTCCAAATATAGCCAATGCTGTTATCGATGCCACAAGGATAATGATCGAGAGTGCGATTTCCCATGGAGGGATATTTAGCATTCCTACCCGTAAAAACATGATCATTGGTGTAAAGAACGGTATATACGAACTGATTGTAATAAATGGTGTGTCAGGATTTGATAACCCAAACATAGCGATCATAAATGCCCCAACAATTAGGAAAATCATCGGTGAAATCAATTGTTGGACATCCTCAATTCTACTTACTAGCGAGCCAAGGAATGCAGCTAATGTTGCAAATAGGAAATAACCTAAAATAAAGTAAATTCCTGCATAGACAAATGTTGAAAGCGGGATATCAGTAAATCCTAGCTCTCCACCTGTCAGCGCACTTAGGTCATCTATTTTAGAACGAATGGTCACAAAACCAGAGACAAAGATGATCAACATTTGCGTTAAACTTAGTAAGCCGATACCTATTAATTTAGCAAACATTTGTTTAACAGGAGATACACTAGAAATTAAAATTTCCATTACACGTGAAGATTTCTCTGTTGCGACCTCTGTTGCAATCATACTTGCATAGAGAATCACTGAAAAATAAATAAAGAATAATAGGACATAAACAAGCACCCTTGCTTGATTTAACTCATCCTCGGTTTTTGCATTATCTTCAAGTGCAACTTTGCTTATTTCGACTGGTGTAAACAATTGGTTTAATTCCTCAGCATCTAGACCTAACTTCTGTCTCCCGATTTCCTGCTTTGTTTGCTGAAGTACTTGCTCAACCTGCATAAAAATAGAGCTATCAGTCATAGACAATGTTTTAACTGTTGCAGTAGGTAAATTACTAGCATCATTTTCTAAAATAATGATGCCATCTAATTCTTCCTCTAATACTTGTTTATCAAGTTCTTCCTCAGTTTTGCTAGCCTTTTCGATATCAAAGGGATTCCCGCTTACTTTCAGATTTGCCTCGAACATTTGATAAAGTTCATTTGTCTCATCAATTACAGCAAATGTTTGTTTGTCTTGCTCATCATCAAAGAAGTTGATAATATTGCCAATGTTTGATAATCCGTAAATGAGTAATAACATAATTAACGTAGTAAAGATAAATGATTTCGTTTTTACTTTACTTAAATACGTATGTGCAACCATGATCCAAAATTTATTCATAGGAAGCACCTACCTTCTCAATAAAAATATCGTTTAATGAAGGTTCTTCAAGAGCAAATTTACGAACAAAACCTTTATTTTGTAGTTCATGGAAAATCGTACTTGCCACTTCCTCATTCATAATTTGCAGCGCAACACCATCATACGTCTTTTTGAATTTAGTCACGCCTGGTATGTTTTCAAGAAAATCCATTTCAAAATCACCTTGAATGAAGACATTTTTCTTCCCAAATGCCCGTTTAATTTCCCGAAGAGAACCATGAACAACCGGTTTACCATGATGCATGATGCACAAATGCTGGCATAACTCTTCAACATGCTCCATTCGGTGACTAGCAAACACGATAGACGTCCCTGCTTCTTTTAATTCGACGACAGCTTTCTTTAGTAACTCAACATTTACTGGATCCAACCCACTGAATGGTTCGTCTAAAATAAGCAGCTTCGGCTTGTGTATAACCGCTGCGACAAATTGAATTTTTTGCTGATTTCCTTTAGAAAGCTCTTCAATTTTCTTATTTGTATAATCAGGTACCTTTAATCTTTCAAACCAATGATTCATTTGAGTAAGTACCTCTTGTTTCGTCATGCCCTTCAATCTTCCTAAATAAATAAGCTGTTCCTTCACCTTAAGCTTTGGGTATAATCCCCTTTCCTCAGGTAGGTAGCCAATTTCATCACTTTCATTGTATGTAATTTTTTTGCCTTTCCACTTGATTTCCCCATCTGTTGGGTTTAACAATCCTAAAATCATTCGAAAGGTTGTTGTTTTACCAGCTCCGTTTGCCCCTAGAAATCCAAAAATTTCACTCTCAGGAATCGTAATCGAAAGCTTGTCAACTGCAGTATGTGTCCCAAATCTTTTTGTTACCCCGTTTATTATTAGGCTCATTTCATCTCTCCTTTCCACTATTTGAATACGAATGAGTTTCCAAAAAGTTTCATTTTCATCGTAATGTATCGTATTTGCTGTTTTCGTAAACCTTTTTGTTTTTTAGTTTTGGTTGATTTCCTCTTGCGGTTCTCGCTTTTCACGGATGGTGGTGAGCCTCCTGATAATGATATAC
>NZ_CADEPK010000366.1 GCF_902829255.1 Metabacillus niabensis
GTGCTACACCGTGCTCATTATTTGATAATGTGACAACATCGGCTTTTTCCTTAACTGCTGGGTCTCCATTTTCCATTGCAATTGATAATCCCGCAACATCCATCATTGGTACATCATTGAAGTTATCCCCAATAGCTACTGTGTCTTCGATTGGAATCGAGAAATACTCTGCCATTACTTTTATACCGTTTCCTTTATTTCCGTTTACGTCCATAATTTCAACATTATAAGGTCCAGACGTTGTAATCGAAATCCCCTCAATTTTTTCAAGTGTAGAAATAAGCTCCATTTTCCCAGAAATTGTTGGGATGAAGAATTTTTGGACAGCGAGATCATTTTTTGCTAAGACATCGTCTATATTCTCAAAGATTTTAACTGTATCTGTTTCTTTAGGTTGTTCAGTTAAAAATTTATATTCTTTTGAAGATAAATTGTTACTAAATTCTTTGTTTTCCTCTAAAAATGCTAATATCCGTTCAGTCCAAGTTGAAGCAACATAAATGCCGTGACTTGTATAAACTTTAAATGGATATTTTTTTTCATTTAGAATCTGTGCGACTGTGTTAACATTTTCTTTATTAATCGAGATTTGACTTAGTAGTTTTCCGTCGGCAACAACCATTGTCCCATTGCTCCCTGCTAATGGGCATGATAGGGGAGTTTTAGCAAGAACGTTCTTAATATCCTCTGGTGCACGACCGGAACAAATCATAACGATATGACCAGCATCTTGTGCCTTTTGGATAGCTTGGACATTTTCTTGAGATATCTCGATATGGGATGACAATAATGTGCCATCAAGGTCGATTGCGATTAGTTTTTTCATTTGTTTGTCTCCTTTACTACTTGTCATTTCTTAGGCTATGTAGTGTGATTCATTCCCCTATTATGACATATTTTTAGTAAGAAGGTAAGGTGACAACTAGTAAAGTTCTACTAGCTGATAAAGTCAAATCTTTTTCTTCTTTGAAAAAAGCGATATACTGTCCAAAGAAAAAGCTTTTGGAGGGATTTTAATGGTTCGTTTCGGAATTATCGGTACAAACTGGATTACAGAGCGATTTTTACAAGCTGCGAGTAAGGTTGAGGATTTTTCACTTACAGCGGTTTATTCAAGAACAGAGGAGAAGGCAGTTGAATTTGCTAAGAAATATGAGATTCAACATACATATACAGATTTAACGGAATTTGCACGAAGTCAGGAATTCGATGCAGTTTATATAGCAAGCCCGAATTCATTACATGCTGAGCAAGCAATTCTTTGTATGACAAATGGCAAACATGTTCTTTGTGAAAAACCGATTGCTTCAAATACAAAGGAAATAGAAGAAATGATTTCTGTTGCTAAAAAGCATTCAGTTGTTTTAATGGAAGCAATGAAAACAACATTGTTGCCGAATTTTCTTCAAATTAAGGAATCGTTACATAAAATTGGGAAAATTCGCAGATATTTTGCAAGCTATTGTCAATATTCATCTCGTTATGACAAATATAAAGAAGGAATTGTCCTTAATGCATTTAAGCCGGAATTTTCAAATGGTTCTTTAATGGATATTGGGATTTATTGTGTATATCCCGCGGTCACACTATTTGGTGAACCAAACAAAATTCAAGCTTCAAGCTATATGCTAGAATCAGGTGTCGATGGTGAAGGGAGCATGCTATTAACTTACGATGAGATGGATGCTGTCATTATGTATTCGAAAATTACAGATTCTCATATCCCATCAGAAATTCAAGGGGAAAATGGTAGTATCATTATTGATAAAATTCATACCCCAGAGAAGGTGACGATTCGATACAAGGATGGAACGGAAGAGGATATGACAGTCGCACAGGATGAAAACAGCATGTATTATGAAGCAAAGGAATTTGTCAGCCTAGTTAAGCTGAATCAGTTTGAATCAAAAATAAATTCACATGAAAACACTTTGATAACAGGGAAAATTATTGAAGAGACAAGAAGGCAAATTGGGCTAATATTTCCTGCAGATAAATAAAGATTAAAAATACTTGGATTCTTATCCAGGTATTTTTTTATGTAAAATTTGGGATATTAATTAAAAAATAGGAAACATTAACTATTGGAATAAATCCATTCAAGGAGGTATAGAAATGACAGCGGATAATACCAATCCAACAAATGAGGAACATGATGATACGCTAACAAATAGGCAAGGCCATCCTGTGACAAATAATCAAAATATTAGAACGGTTGGGAACCGTGGTCCTGCAACATTAGAAAATTATGATTTTATCGAAAAAATAAGTCATTTTGACCGTGAACGCATTCCTGAACGAGTTGTTCATGCAAGAGGTGCCGGAGCACATGGTTATTTTGAAGCGTATGGAACAGCAGGGGATGAGCCTGTATCAAAGTATACAAGAGCAAAGCTATTCCAAGAAAAGGGGAAAAGAACACCTGTATTTGTTCGGTTTTCATCGGTTATTCATGGCGGACATTCGCCTGAAACACTTCGTGACCCTAGAGGCTTTGCTGTGAAATTTTATACAGAAGACGGAAACTGGGATTTAGTAGGTAATAACTTGAAAATCTTTTTTATTCGTGATGCGCTTAAATTTCCAGATATGATTCATGCGTTTAAGCCAGACCCTGTTACAAATATTCAGGATAGTGAACGCTTTTTTGATTTTTGTGCAAATTCACCGGAAAGCTTTCACATGGTTACATTTGTTTATTCTCCTTGGGGAATTCCAGCAAATTACCGCATGATGCAAGGATCTGGAGTAAATACATACAAATGGGTAAACAGTGAAGGGGAAGCTGTTCTTGTTAAATATCATTGGGAGCCAAAACAAGGAATTAAAAATTTAACGCAAAAAGAGGCAGAGGAAATTCAAGCGAAAAACTTTAATCATGCAACACAGGATTTATACGAAGCAATTGAACGTGGCGATTATCCAGAATGGGAGCTGCTCGTTCAAATCATGAGTGATGATGACCATCCAGAGCTAGACTTTGATCCTCTTGATGATACAAAGCTTTGGCCAGAAGACCAATTCCCTTGGCTTCCAGTTGGAAGAATGGTTTTAAATAAAAACCCTGAGGATTATTTTACGGAAGTAGAGCAAGCGGCATTCGGTACAGGGGTTTTAGTTGATGGTTTAGATTTTTCGGATGATAAAATGCTCCAGGGACGGACATTCTCATATTCAGATACACAAAGATATCGTGTTGGCGCCAACTATTTACAATTGCCGATCAATGCGCCGAAAAAACGAGTTGCCACAAATCAAAGCGGCGGACAAATGCAATATAAGGTTGATCGCGCACCTGGACAAAATCCGCATATTAACTATGAACCATCTATTTTAGGCGGATTAAAAGAAGCAAAGCAAAATGGAAAAGAATATACGCCAAAGGTTGAAGGTCGTCTCGTACGTGAATCGATTGACCGTCAAAGCAATACGAAGCAGGCTGGTGAAACATACCGTCGCTTTGAAGAATGGGAAAGAACAGAGCTTATTACAAATCTTGTGAATGATTTATCAAAATGTGATCCGAGAATTCAAGAAAAAATGATCGCTCTAGCAGAGGAAGCCGATGAGGAATACGGAAGACGTTTGAAAGAAGGGCTTGCCAATGCTTCTAAGGAAGGGTCAACACAAAAGCCTCTTGGCAATCGTGATGGTGATAAATCTGTAGAATTAGCAGAAGAGCTAGGACATGACGCTGATCCATACTAATTAAGGACAAAAAGTTGCATAGGAGGGGAAAGAATGGCTAGAAGAAGCAATCATAAAAATCAACAAAAGCAAGTAAAAAAGGCGAGCGATGCCATTGCTACTGACAGAGATTTTGGCAATGATTTAGCTGAAAAGAATCATAACGAGAAAAAGTAAAAGGAAACATTAAAATTGAGTAAAATATGAAAAAAGTGGTAATAAACTATGTGTCCTCCTACTATCATTTGTGTAGATACTAGTTTGTACCACTTTTTCATTTACATAAGGACGTAATGGGCGGAATGCATATCAGTCCTTATTTTAGAACATATACGATATAATGTTTCTTAAGAGCTTGAAAATAATTAAATGAATTAAAGCATCCATTTAGTTTATTTAAATATTTTTTAAGCTTTAACAAGAGAAAAAAAGAAATTAATGAATGAAGGGGGAAATATATGACAGAAATACCGATGGAATTGAAGGAACAGTTAAAAAAACATCAGGGCTCTTCAAAATCAAAGATCGCCAAACGTGCTTTTTTTATCTTTTTTGGGGCGGTGTTAATGGCGGTTGGATTAGAAATATTTTTAGTACCGAATAATGTAATCGACGGAGGAATTGTTGGGATTTCCATCATTCTTTCACATTTATTAGGGATGAATCTTGGACTGTTCATTTTCATTTTAAATATCCCGTTCTTTTTCATAGGCTATAAACAAATTGGTAAAACCTTTGCATTGTCTACATTGTTTGGGATATCTGTTTTATCGATTGCAACAGCAATTTTTCATCCAGTACCAGCGTTTACCGAGGATATCCTCTTAGCAACAGTGTTTGGTGGGATTATTCTAGGTGCTGGGGTCGGAATGGTGATTCGCTATGGTGGCTCACTTGATGGAACCGAAATATTAGCAATCTTGTTTAATAAAAAGCTTCCGTTTTCTGTTGGTGAAATTATTATGTTTTTTAATATATTTATTCTCGGAAGTGCAGGTTTTGTCTTTGGCTGGAATCGCGCGATGTATTCCTTAATAGCCTACTTTGTTGCCTTTAAAACGATTGATATTGTCCTTGAGGGACTTGATGAATCGAAGTCAGCGTGGATAATAAGTGAGCAATATCAAGAAATAGGAGATGCGATCATCGCACGATTAGGTCGAGGCGTAACTTACCTAAATGGGGAAGGTGCTTATACGGGCGATGATAAAAAGGTTATTTTCTGTGTCATCACTCGCCTTGAGGAGGCAAAGCTAAAATCAATTGTTGAGGATCATGACCCAACAGCGTTTTTAGCTGTAGGTAACATTGCGGAAGTCCGTGGTGGCCGCTTTAAGAAAAAGGATATTCATTAAAACTCTGTCATAGGCAGAGTTTTTTTCTTTTCGAAATGGGAACATGATATTGTATTTCGTCGAATGACAGATTTTTATTGAAAGTTGACAAATTATTTTCTAAAGTTGGGAGATTTAAACGTATAGTTGATAGATTTTACGTAAAAGTTGACAGATTTTTTTAAAAACGACCGTGCTAGAGGATTTTCCGGCTAAAATAGATGGATTTTCAATAAAAGTATCTCTTTACAAAAAATAAGTTATTTTGAAAAAAATCGCTCATACGATAGTAAGGACAAAGGAATGCTTGGACGAAATTGAAGATAGGGTGTGAACGGACGAATGGAGGAAGCGATTCTACGTTTGTTAGAATGGGTAACAGACCTAGGGTATTTTGGTATTGCCCTTGGATTAATGCTTGAAATTATACCGAGCGAAATTGTCCTTGCTTACGGTGGGTATATGGTTCTCTTAGGAAAGATAGATTTTGTCGGAGCTGTCATCGCAGGTGTTGTCGGTGGAACAATTGCACAGTTATTTTTATATTGGCTAGGAAGCTATGGAGGGAGACCTTTTCTTGAAAAGTATGGCAAGTTTCTTTTCATCAATAAACACCATTTAGATGTTTCGGAACAATGGTTTGAAAAGTATGGAACAGGTGTCATCTTTGGGGCGAGATTTATCCCTGTTGTAAGACATGCCATTAGTATTCCTGCAGGCATCGCGAAAATGTCAGTTTGGAAGTTTATGATTTATACAACGGCAGCAATGATTCCTTGGACAATCTTCTTTTTATATTTAGGCGTAGAATTAGGTAGTAACTGGATGTATATAAAAGAAGTAGCAAGACCGTATCTTATCCCGATTATGTGCTTTGCGTTTTGTATGGCAATCGTTTATATTCTAGTAAAAAAATTCAAACGGCCAAAATTAAATTAGGCGGATAAACTAAAAAAAGGGTCAGACCCCTCAACAAACACTAATCTAAACTTATCATTAGTTTATCTATTGTGTTTAGGGGTCAGACCCTTTCGTTTTGAGCCACTTTCAGCCCTGTTAATTCATTCCTAGATAAATGAGAATCGCATCGCGTAAAAACTTCGTACCACCTTTTACGGTTTTGTCATAGTAAGCGGTGAATCGTTCGTCGGCAACGTACATTTCAGCGAGCCCGGCATGTGCTTCCTTCGAATAACTTGACCATGAATACATTAGCCATTCTTTATGCTTTGCAGCAAGCTCCTGTGCTAATTCTGATGAAGGGTCACCTGTTTCATAGGCTTTCTTAAGTAAGGTGTTGATTTCCTCACCTAAGCTTGTCATTGCTTCATATTTCTCTTGTGACATCCCCATTAGCTTCGCATTGCTGGCATCAACTGTTTCATCACCATATTTTTCACGAATTTCCTTACCGTATTTCGCTTCATTTTCTTCGATCATTTTTTCCTTTAATCCTTCAAATTTATCTTTATCTTGCATATCAATTCCTCCTTCTTTACTCGCAATCGTTTTTTCGATCGTTTCAATCATTTTGTCAAGACGGTCCCGTTTTTTTCTAAGATTTTTATAGTGATTTTTCAATGCCTCTGTTTCATTAAAACTAGGCTTGGAGATGATGTTCATAATGTCCTCCAGGCTTACTTCTAATTCGCGATAAAATAAGATTTGCTGAAGAAGATCGACTTCCTTATCACTATAAATACGGTATCCAGATTCATTGATTCTAGCTGGCTTCAGTAAACCTATTTGGTCGTAGTATCTAAGTGTGCGGCCGCTAACACCTGATAACTGAGCAAGCTTGTTGACTGTATATTCCATTGCTAACCCTCCTGACAGTTTCATCATAAACGTTGACGTTGCGTAAAGGTCAATAGGAGAAAATAAAAATTTTACATTTGTTTTTTTCATTAATAGTCTTGATTGAAAATTGTACTTTAGCTTTAACAGTTGAGCTTTAGAAGAGTCCTCATTACTTTAAAAGAACAATCATTCTAAAAGTGTACCATTTATTTATTAGGATAATCATAATAAAAAAGACCAAATCGTAGGAGATTTGGTCAAAGCTTATTACAAGTCATCAAAGCCATTATCAACATGGTTTACCTTTGTATATTGTCGAGATTTTTGTTCGAAGAAGTCAGATTTACCTAAATCAACTTCTTCGTATGCTTTAATCCATTTTAATGGGTTTGTTCGATAGCCTTCATATGGACGATCAAATCCAAGCTGATTACAACGGACATTTGTGTAAAATTTAATATAATCCTCAACATCCTGCATATTAATCCCATCAATCTTGTTTCCGATAATTGTGCGGCCCCATTCAATTTCAAGCTCTGCTGCTTTCATAAACGTTTCTTTTACAAATGTAGCGAGCTCTTCATTATCATATTCTGGGTTTTCCCTTAATACTTCTTTAAAGATTTTAACGAATAAATCAACATGGATTTGCTCATCACGATTAATGTAGTTAATCATTGTGCTCGTTGCAACCATTTTTTGATTACGAGCAAGGTTATAAAAGAATGCAAAGCCGGAATAGAAGAATAGCCCTTCTAAAATGACGTCATAGACAATTGATTTTAGGAGGTTTTCTACTGTCGGGTTCTCAGCAAAGTCTTGATAGCCTTGAGTTACAAATTCATTTCGCTTACGAAGTGTAGGCTCACTTCGCCAATATTCAAATACATCGTCCTGTACTTGTTTTGGGACTATGCTTGAAAGGACATATGAATACGAATGATTATGAATAACTTCCTGTTGAGCGAGAATAATCATTAGTGCATTTATACTTGAATCTGTTAAATAATCTGCTACTTTCCCAGCATAGTCTGTTTGAATACTATCGAGAAGGGCAAGGAGGCCGATAATTTTAAGAAAGGCATCCTTTTCATTATCTGAAAGGCTAGGATATTGCTTCGTATCCTGTGCCATATTGATTTCAAATGGTGTCCAGAAGTTGCTTAGCATTTTTTTATATTTAGGAAATGCCCATGAATACGCAACATCATCCCAGTTTAAAACATTAGAGCTTTCGCCGTTAACAATCGCAGTTGAACGATTAGGTGCATCTGCATCCATAATTTTTCGTTTTGTTAATAGTTTTTCCGTCATTTAATATGTCTCCTTTATAGAAGATTTCCTCATCTTAAAACATGCTTGTCCAATTTAATAAATCGTAAACTCCTAGCAAACTAAATGTAGCTTAGCTTGCACAGGAGTCACATTCTTCAATTGTGCTTGAAGTAGAGCGGACGTAGTAGGTAGTCTTTAAACCTTCCTTCCATGCAGTTAAATGCAACTCTAATAAATCTTTCGCTTTAATAGTGTTTTGTACATAAAAGTTAAAGGAAATAGATTGGTCAATATGTCGTTGACGAGCAGCATTTTGTTTAATGCTCCAACGTTGGTCAATTAAATAGGCTGATTTGTAAAACCATGTTGTCGTCGGATTTAAATCAGGCACAGTTACCGGAATCTTATAATCTTTCTTTTCCTCTGAATAAACCTTTTGGAAGATTGGGTCAATACTTGCAGTACTTCCAGCAAGAATCGATGTTGAAGCATTCGGAGCAACCGCCATTAGATAGCCGTTACGGATTCCATGCTTGCTTATCTCAGACTTTAATGAGTCCCAATCAAGGCTGCTGTTATCTGAGCGATAGCCTTTTTTGTCAAAATAAGCTCCAGTTTCCCAATCAGAACCTTTAAATACCGGGTAAGAACCCTTTTCTTTGGCAAGCTCTAAGCTTGCTTTTATCGTTAAGTAGGAGATTTTTTCATAAAGCTCATCAGCATATTGAACAGCTTCGTCATTTTCCCACTTTAATTGTTTTAATGCTAATAAATGATGCCAGCCAAACGTTCCTAAGCCAATTGCACGATATTTTTGATTCGTTAATTTCGCTTGCAGTACAGGGATTGTGTTTAAATCTATGACATTATCAAGCATTCTTACTTGAATACTTATTAATTTCTCAAGAACATCTTCAGTAACTGCTTTCGCAAGATTAATTGAGGAAAGATTACATACAACAAAATCGCCTGGTGTTTTCACCGTGATAATTTTGCCATCCTCTGTGTATTGCTCTTCCACTGTTGTTGGACTTTGGTTTTGCGTAATTTCTGTGCAAAGATTGCTACAGTAAATCATTCCTTGATGGGAATTCGCATTATGACGATTTACTTCATCACGATAGAACATATAAGGAGTGCCACTTTCTAACTGACTGATCATAATTCGTTTCATGATTTCAATTGCAGGCACTTTTTCTTTTGATAGCTGTTCATTTTCTACACATTCCCAATATTTTTCGCGGAACGAACCATTGCCTTTTTGCTCATCATAAAAATCCTCAATGCTATAGCCCATCACTTGGCGAACCTCATGTGGATCAAATAAATACCAGTCACCACGTGCTTCTACCTGTTCCATAAAGATATCTGGAATACAAACGCCAGTAAATAAGTCATGTGTTCGCAACCGTTCGTCACCATTATTAAGCTTTGCATCTAAAAAGGAGAAAATATCTTTATGCCAAACGTCTAAATAAACAGCAATTGCTCCTTTTCGTTGTCCAAGCTGATCAACACTTACTGCTGTATTATTAAGCTGCTTCATCCACGGAATGACACCTGAAGAAACACCTTTGAAGCCTTTTATATCACTGCCACGGCTACGGATTTTACCGAAATATGCTCCGATTCCGCCACCTGATTTAGATAAATTTGCAATATCGGTATTGCTGTCAAATATGCCTTGAAGACTATCATCGATCGTATCGATGAAACAGCTAGATAATTGGCCTACAGGCTTTCCAGCATTTGATAAAGTTGGTGTTGCTACTGTCATATATAAATTACTCATTGCCCAATAGGCTTGTTCAATTAAGGATAGACGATTTTCCTTCTTTTCATTTGCCATTAAAGTCATCGCAATGATTAAAAAGCGCTCCTGTGGAAGCTCGAAAATCTCTTTTGTAAAATCGCGTGTCAAATAACGATCAGCTAATGTACGGAGACCGATGTATGTAAATAATTGATCTCTTTCAGGCACAATGAATTTACCGATTTCTTCAATTTCTGATTTCGAATAATTCTCTAACAGCATTTTATTGTAAAGACCCTTTGAAACAAGAGTTTGAATCAATTCGTAAAAGTCGCCATATTGCTTTTCTCTATCATAGCCTCTATTTGCAGCAGCTTCCTTATAAAGCTTTTTTAAATAGATGTGTGCACAAAAGTATGTCCACTCTGGCTCTTGTTCATTGATACGGGAGAGCCCTTCTAAAATTAAGAGATTCGTAAGCTGATCAACCGTGTACGTATCACGTTGCATAACTGTATGAATAATTCGATTAAGATAGTCATCAATATGTAGTGTTGGATAATGCTGATGGATGTTTTTTATAAAAGAAGTTAATTTTTTTTCATCAAAAGGGATTTCGTTGTTGTTGCTATCAATAATAATTGGTGAGTGAGTGGTTGTAGTCATAGTATTTCCTCCATCTGTGTTCAATTAGTGCTCAGGGGATTAAGCGACAAAACGACAGATAAGAGCAGAGTGTTAAACTCTGTTTAAAAACTTACTATCGTTCCCGCTTCTCATTCCCCGGAGAAGGTGAAACTTTAGCGAATACTAGGCAGGTCTCCTGACTTATGCTCTTCCTACTATGAGTCCTTCCCATACTTGAAGTACAGTGGTTATCTCAGTTCGTCACACTTACAGTTGCGGGGACAGCTCTGGACTTTCACCAGATTCCCTTATTAAGCCTGTTTTGGCACCTATCATTCGCAAAGAATACAATATATAGTTATTTTATCAAGAAAACTATCAATATATAGTTTTCGTTGAGTTCTATTTACAATCATAATGCAGAAGAATAAATTAATCAACTAATAGTTATTAAATGTCGAAACATATTGTGACAATTAATCTAAAAAAAAGAAAGCTGCCATAATTTTCAGGGGGGAAACCCTTATGAGGCAACTTTCTATAGCCATACTATTTATGTTTACTCAAATATCCAAATAAAATCGAAAAGAGTGGAGATAAATACAAAAAGAAAACATATGGTAAATAATCAATAACCTCGACGCCAAGTGTTTGAGCAAAGAATGCTCCACTCACCGCCCATGGGAATAACGGATTGACTAATGTTCCAGCATCCTCGAGGGTTCGTGACATATACTTACGACTGATTTGCATATTATCAAATAAGCCTTTAAACGAT
Organism: Metabacillus niabensis; assembly: GCF_902829255.1. GTDB lineage: Bacteria > Bacillota > Bacilli > Bacillales > Bacillaceae > Metabacillus > Metabacillus niabensis. The sequence goes on from NZ_CADEPK010000366.1 coordinate 11,255, forward strand.
TGCCCAGGTATAAGGATGGACAAATATTGCTCTCCAGTTAATAGGTTGACACCAAAAGAGGAGGCTGCTGTTGATAAAATAAGCTGTCCCTTTGTTTTGATTCGTTTCATTAATCCATTTAATAGAACAGGAATAATCTTTAACACATCAAGTAGTCCACCAAAAGCAAAGGCAATCATGATAAGGGAAATTGACCACATCATCGATTGAAGCCCGCCACGATTGAGCATGGACATAAGCAATTCGTTATCAATGGAATAGGATGTCCCAAATTGTAAGATCGTAAGGAATTTCCCTATTGATACTCCTTGTAATGCTCCTGCAGTCACACCGGCAGTAATAATTCCTATGATGAGAGAAGGAATAACAGGTACCTTTCGAATAGCTAGAATAACAACTAATAAAGGAGATAATAGCGTAAGAGCATTAATATCAATTTCACTTTTAATGATTGTCACCATCTTCGCAATTTCAGAAAATGATGCTGTCTCAATCGGAGTGATTTTGCCTAGTACAATAAAAATAATCGTTGTTATAATGATGCTTGGCACAGTTGTGATTGTCATATGACGAATATGTGTGAACAAAGGAACAGAGCTTACACCTGAAGCAAAATTTGTCGTATCAGACATAGGTGACATTTTATCCCCAAAGCAAGCTCCAGAAATAACGGCTCCAGCAACCCATTCAACAGGTAAGCCAATTGCCATTCCAACCCCCATTAAAGCAACCCCAACTGTGCTAACAGTCGTAAAGGAGCTACCAACAAGACTTGAAATAACCATACAAGAAAACAAGCTAGTCACTAATAAATAGCTAGGATCAATAATTGATAAAGCATAGACCATAACAGTCGGAATCGTTCCACTAGCCATCCATGCGCCAATTAACATTCCGATTAAGCCTAGGACGATGATTGGTTGGATTCCATTTTGGATTCCTTTCACGATGCCTGCTTCTAAGTCACTCCAATTAAATCCTTTTAGAAGTCCGATGAGAGAAATCACGATAATACAAAGTAATAAAGCTAAATGCGGCTCTGACTTTAATAAAAATAAACTAGTAAAAATAATAGCTAAAATACATACAACTAATAGAAATGCTTCACTTGTTTTGAAACTTTTATTTTTAGAAATCATTTGTTTGCTCCTATATTAATTAAATTTCGTCATTGCTGAATAATAAGTCATAAGGCTATGTTAGTTAGAATGTATGGCGTAAGACACGTATATCAATGTTTAGTTAACAATGCCTTTAAAACAATTGGTTTACGTTAATCCTTTAGCTACTTTATAACTTAAACGCTTTTATGCATAAAAGTATTATATCAATCTAATAAAAGAAGTCAAATGAAATCTTAAAATTATAGGAAAAATAATATTGTGGTTGTAGTTGTGGAAAAATAATACTTTACTAAGATAGAATGTTTCATAAACTACCTCAGCTGGATATCTGATACATTGGGGAAATACTAGCAAAATTTGTTGAACGATTCATAAAGAACCTTCATTGACGGTGATATCACTTGAGAGGTATAATTCAACTCAGATAATTGGAAACGGTAACAAAGGGGAATTTTGGTATGTCCTTTCATTCTCAATTTTAAAGTGATGTAAAAATAAATACGTGTTCATCTTTAAATAAATGGGAGAAGATTCTAATAGTTAAGTGAGAATAAGGCTTTTGATGGAAAATAAATTGAGGTTCTTTTCGAGCAAAGGAGAACATAGTTATACCGTATATTTCTATTGAATAAACGCGCGTTTATTAAAAAGTGAATTATCTGGCATATTAAGTGCCTTTTTTAGGAGAGGAATCATGTGAAAGAGATTAATAGTACAGAAATTGCAAAAATAGCAGGAGTTTCAAGAAGTACGGTAAGTAGGGTAATAAATAATTATCCAAATGTGCCGGAAAAAACTCGAAAAAAAGTTATGGAAATCATTCAGCAATATAATTATTATCCGAATTTATCTGCACAGGTGCTTGCAGGTAAGCGAACAAGTACACTAGGACTTTTCATGATCGAAAGAGGGCAAGTTTCTGCTGATAGTCTATCAAACTTATTAATTACAAGTATTATTGAAAGCGCTTCTTCACTTGGCTATTATGTGTTAACGAATATTATCCGTGATACGAATCACCCAAAAACTATTGAAAGTATGAAAGAGGTATTTTTTCAAAGAAGAGTCGACGGTGGAATTTTTATAGGTGCGAACAATTATGAGCCATTAATTGAGGAATTAATTAAAGAAGGTTTTTTTATCGGTATTGTTGATCAGAAATTGCCTGGAGCGAATGAATCGAATCGAATTGTTTCTAATTTTGACAATGAACAAGGTGCACGAAAGGCAGTTGAGTATTTAGCAAATTTAGGACATCGAAAAATAGGTGTTATTAATGGGAATATGAATAGAATTGCAGGACCTCAAAAGTTTCAAGGGTATTTAAAGGCGTTAAAAAAATTTGGCATTCCTGTAAATGAGGATTGGATACTTGATGGAGATTTTAGTAAACAAAGCGGATATGAGGCGATAAAAGGATTGTTAGAAAAAGACATTGCATTACCAACTGCTTTTTTTGCAGCGAATGATAGTACAGCTTTTGGAGCAATGCAAGCCTTTAAAGAGCATGAGATTCGTATTCCAGATGATATATCAATTATTGGCTTTGATGACCATATGTTAAGTGAGCATACGAGTCCAACCTTGACAACAATGCGAGTTGATTTTACAGAAATGATGGAAAAGCTGACAACAAATGTCGTGAATGCTGTTGAAGGAAAACAACTTGAAGCAAATTATTTTAAAGTTGGAGCATCTCTCATTGTGAGAGACTCCTGTAAGGAAGTTAGGGTTTAGTAAGGGAAAAGCTCATTTTACCCCGTGAAACTAACTTGTAAAAGTATGCCTTTCAATAGTTTAAGATGGGCTATGCCTCTGCTATGGCTTGGGTTCTCTTCATTATCGCTTTATCTATTACATTCGTTTTCTTTAAGCTTTCTAAAAAATGGGGCTTTGAAAATTGAAAAATATTATTAAATGAATTGAAGGAGAGATGGATGATGTTAAAGGATGTACTAGGTACAAAGGTGATTACGCAGATAGGGATTATCGTTCATGATATTGAAAAAACATCACAGGCATATGCAGACTTTTTTGGGGTAGAAAAGCCCCAAGCTTCTTGGACAGATGCAGTCGATGTAGCTCAAACAAAATATAAAGGTGAGTCATCACCAGCTAGAGCAAAGCTAGCGTTTTTCGATATGGGGTCACTTCAGCTTGAATTAATACAGCCTGATGAGCATAAAAGCACGTGGAGGGATTATTTAGAGGAGCATGGTGAAGGTGTGCAGCATATTGCATTTGTTGTCGATGGACTAAAAGACAAAGTGAAAATAATGGAAGCAGGTGGGATGTCACTTATTCAAAAGGGTGAGTATACCGGTGGGAGATATGCATATATGGATACGTTAAAAGACTTAAAGGTGATTTTTGAATTGTTGGAGAATGATTAATGTAAGGAGGGGAAAGTGTAGGATGAATATTTTAATTACTGGTGCTAACCGAGGGCTAGGCTACCATTTAGCAAAGGTAGGCTTAGAGAGAGGGCATTTTATCTTTGCTAGTGTAAGGGCGAGCACTCCACAAGCAATACAGCAACTAGAGCAGCTAAAGAACGATTTTCCGCAAAATATTGAGATTATTGAGCTAGATGTTAGCTGCGAGGAATCGGTTAAACGGGCAGCTCAAATCGTAGCGGAAAACGAGCAGCATCTCGATTCAATTATCAATAATGCTGGGATTCTTCTTGAGCGTGACAAGCAAATTGAAGAATTAAATATTGATGAAGTGACAAGATCGTTGGATATTAACACAATCGGACCAATTCGTGTTATTAAGCATTTCTTAGCTTTATTAGAGAAGGGGAAAAAACAATCGATTATTAATATATCCTCAGAGGCAGGTAGTTTAACAAATGCATATAGTGGTGACTTTCCATATGGTTTATCGAAGGCTGCGCTTAATATGTTATCTGAGAAGCTTCACGTCGCTTTAAAAGATAAGGATATTCATGTCTATTCGATCCACCCTGGTTGGATGAAAACGGACATGGGTGGGAATAAGGCACCAACTGAGCCAAGCGATACCGCAAAAGGGATTTTCGAGATAATTGAGCGAAAACTAGAAATTCAAAGCCAATATGTGTTTATTGATTATAAAGGTCAACCGATGACCATTTAGAGGTGAGGAGATGACAAAACGAATTGTCGCATTATTAGGAGATTATTATCATGATGCTGAGCTTTCAAAGAATGCGCTACAATTAGCAGTTCAGCAAATAAATGATGTTGAGGTTGAATACAGGACTGTACAGGAACTAAATAGCTGCTTGAAACAAGCGCCTGATGCAGTCGTTCTCTTTGCAGAAAATCGTTTAAACCCTCAGGATGAGATCATTAATACGTGGATGGATGAGCAAATTGCTAAAAATATTTCTCAATATGTCCGTTCAGGTGGTGGATGGCTTGCATGGCATTCAGGTCTTGCCGGATATGAAATAGCTGAGGAGTACATTGAGATGACACATGGTTATTTTGAGTACCATCCAAAACAGCATGAAATGGTAACATACTCATTTGATCAGAACAATGAGTTTTTTCAAAAAGGGGAATTAGCTTTTCTTGATGAGCATTATTTTGTTAAATGTGATGAAGAAAAGACAAATGTTTTTTTAACCTCTACATCTGTTGATGGGAAATCAATTGCTGGCTGGCATCATCAATTTGGGAACGGAAGAGTTGTCTGCTTAACACCTGCACATTTAAAAGAGGGATTGGAACATCCCGTTTTAGTACAGCTTTTAGCTGATTCGTTGAAACGGATTATTTCTTAAACGAGAAACGCTCTAATTATGGTTTCACCTTTGATTAGAGCGTTCCTTTTTGAATACATTATATATTTTTTGCAAGCTCTTTTAAGCTCTCGGAAGTTTCAGCAATTTGAATAATCGATGTAGATACATCATCCATCACAGCGGATATATTTGTTATTTCAGTCTTTGCATGTTCACTTTGTTTTTTAGAATTGTTCATCATTTCTAAAATTGTATCAAAAAACGAATTCATCTCATTCATTTGTGCGGAGCCTTTAGTTGATAGGTCAGCGACATGATTAATTGATTCGGACATACTATCAATTTGTGTATGAATCGTTGAAATTAAATTTGATACACCTTGTACAGATTTTTTTGTTTCCTCTGCAAGCTTTCTCACTTCACTGGCAACGACGGCAAACCCTTTTCCATATTCTCCAGCACGTGCAGATTCAATTGCAGCATTTAGAGCAAGTAAATTCGTTTGCTCTGCAATTGACGTAACAATTGCTACAACATCATTTATCTTTTCCGAAGTTTGTTCCAACACTTTCATTTGCTTTAAAATTTGGCTTGTATTTGATTCAATAAATGTCATGATTTCATTTTGCTTTTCTAAAACCTTTTTACCGCTAAGTGCTTGATTTTCTGCAGAAGCAGCTACCTGATGGTCACCAATTGCGTTATAGGCAACTTCTTTTGATTTCGCAAGGAGCTCTTGGACAGAAGAGCTTGTTTCCTCACTTGCGCTAGCAAGGTTCAAGGCGAGCTGATTAACCTCTAAACGGATCTTTTCCTTTTCAGACTCGTTTTCTCTTCGAATTGATTCATATTCTTTGTCATATGCTTCGAGAACGATTTGTTGCTCAAGACTAAATAGTTTTGTACAGCTTTGAATGGCATTAAGTAGCTCATGTTTTGTTTGGAAATGAGGCTCAATGGCTTCGATAATTTTTGATAATAATGGTTGGAACGCTGCCATATACCACTTTGCCTCAAGGCCGATTTTGACATGAATATGAGCAATTCTGCGAATACGTGCAACATCCTCTTGTGTAAATTGACCATTGAACAGTTTTATGAAATGCTTGGATAAAGTTGTTTTTAATTTATCAACAGAACTATACGTATTAATGATTGTTATGAGTGCTTGCTCTGATTCAAAGGATGCATAGAAGGCATTAACAATCTCGTCTATTTTCTCCTCGATATAAGGCTTTAGCTTATAAGAAATGAATAGATCCTCTTTTGTTAAACTAATCATTTGAATTTGCCTTTGCAAGGAAGGCTCATCAATTTGTAAGACGATCTGCTGCAATAAAGTTTGCTTCTCCTCAGTTGAACGAGTTGCTGTTAAATTTTTTTTGTTTTTTTGAAACGAAATAATCCCCATAGACTTATGCTCCCTTAAAAAGATGTTAGTGATCATTATATCGGCAAAATTTCACGATTTTAAATCCCTTTGGCAAAAAAAGTAATCAGTGATATTTTTTGCTAAATAGTTAAAATTTCACCTTCAAAGTTGTTATGATGGGAGTGAGGGGAAAGGAGGTTGCAGATGGAGAGAATGAAAAAAATTAGTATGATGACTGCAGTCTTCACTCAAATTTTAGGAATTATCTTTTTATTTGTTCAAGTGAAAATAGCTCTTTGTTTATTTTTACTGTATGGAATTTCTTTATTGGTGTTATTTTTAGTGCTTATTAAACAAAGGCTGGATGAGAAAAGGGAGGATGAACAAAATGATTATCGTAACTACTGAAGCTGTACCAGGTAAAGCAACGAAGGAATATAAGGGCTTTGTGAAGGGAAGTACGGTGCAATCAAAGCATATCGGAAAAGACATTATGGCGGGGTTAAAGACAATTGTAGGGGGAGAGCTAACAGAATACACGGAAATGATGGATGAGGCACGAAAGAAGGCAATCGCAAGAATGGTTGACGATGCAAAAGCAAAAGGCGCGAATGCGATAGTATGTATGAGACTAGAATCATCTGCCGTGATGCAAAATGCTTCCGAAATTATTGCATACGGTACTGCTGTTTATGTTGAGGAATAATCATAAATCTTCTGTTCGTTTAGAGGCTTGGGATTTTCCAAGCCTTTATATATATTGCTTTAATTTATCGCTATAAGATGAGTAAAAAGGAAAACAAATGTTGAACAGGATATAGAAGGTATATGATTTTGAAGAAAAAGGGAGAAGAATAGAAGCTATTTCAGTTCATCATCGTGCTTTTTTTGTACCTCCCAATAATAAAGCTGTGGAAAACGGATGTGCACAACATATTCATGGAATAACGTAAATCCAACAAACCCTACCAACTTCCAATCGATTGCATCAAACATGTAATCCGCTCCTTTACCTCAAATTTCTTAAAACAGATTAGCTATTTAAATGACCAACTATTATATCGAGAGCTTTCGATAAGATAGAAAATAACTATTTCCAATAATATATGGTCATATAAACTTGTTTGATACTTGTTATTCACATGAATCCTACATTTATATAAAAAATGAAAAGACCGGCTTTGTGCCGGTCTTTATAGCCATTATATGAAGTTATTATCGTTGTGAAAAACCGCTCATTGATTGTTGAGCCATTGATACTAAACGTTTTGTGATTTCTCCACCTACAGAACCGTTGGCGCGAGAAGTAGTTTCAGCTCCAAGGTTTACACCGAATTCAGAAGCAATTTCAAGTTTCATTTGGTCAATTGCTTGAGATGCTCCAGGAACTAAAAGTTGATTAGACGAATTGCTGTTTGAACTGTTTTGTGCCATCTGTCATTCATCTCCTCATATAGTTTTTATGGTTGGGTTAATTGGATTTGCACCAATTTTATGAATCCCTTAAAGGTTCATAGCCTTCTCGGCTTAACCCATTGATTAATTGAATGGAAGTTTAAATATTCCGTTGTTAATAAGTATTATGGATCGTTTTTTTTTATCTATACAAAAAATAATAGGTAAATTTTTCATTTCTTCTCACTTGAAATTACCTTTATACATAATAGATGGAGATTTAGAGAATCTAATGATATAAGGAAATAAAAGGGGTTGGAAGAAATGGATTTATGTCCATTATGTAACGGTCTAGAGAGTCGAATCATCCAATGTCCAAATTGTCAGACGATCATGGAGGATAAAGGAAAGGTAACAGATTATCTCGATGATTATAGCGCATATATGGATATTGATATGATGAAGCTTTTTGATGGGGATCAAAATTCATTAGAAGAACATGAATGTATCCATTATTTTTATTGTTCTTCATGTGAGCATGAGGAAGTAAATGCGATTAAGGAATAACAAAAAAGGTCTGACCTTATTGTCAGACCCTTTCCTATATATTATTCACCAGCTGGGCGAATTCTGCTTTCTGTTTCAGTATCGAAGAAGTGAGCTTTGTTCATGTCTAATGCTAATTCAAGTGCTTGACCTGGTTTGATGTCAGTACGTGAATCAACACGTGCAACGAATGTTTGACCGTCAATTTCTGAGTAAAGCATCGTTTCAGCACCCATTAATTCAGCAACTTCGATCTTAGCGTTTACCTTTGTACCTTGGCTAGCTTCGATGAATACTGGCTCATCATGGATATCCTCAGGACGTACACCCATTAATACTTCTTTGTTTACATAGCCTTGTTCGCGAAGATATTTCATTTTTCCTTCTGGAACTGCTACAGAAGTATTACCAATTGTAAATTTACCATCTAATAATTTACCAGTGAAGAAGTTCATAGCAGGTGAACCGATGAATCCACCAACGAATGCATTTTCAGGCTTGTCATATACTTCTTTCGGTGAACCAACTTGTTGAATAATACCATCCTTAAGAACTACAAGGCGAGTTGCCATTGTCATCGCTTCAGTTTGGTCATGTGTTACGTAAATTGTTGTTGTTTGTAAGCGTTGGTGTAATTTTGTGATTTCCGCACGCATTTGTACACGAAGCTTAGCATCAAGGTTTGATAAAGGTTCATCCATTAAGAATACCTTTGCATCACGAACGATTGCACGACCTAATGCAACACGCTGACGTTGACCACCTGAAAGAGCTTTTGGTTTACGTTGTAAGTATTGTTCAAGACCAAGAATTTTAGCAGCTTCATTTACACGACGGTCAATTTCATCCTTTGGTAATTTACGAAGCTTTAATCCGAATGCCATATTATCATAAACGTTCATATGTGGATAAAGAGCGTAGTTTTGGAATACCATCGCGATATCACGATCTTTAGGAGCTACATCGTTCATACGTTTTCCGTCGATATAGAAATCACCTTTTGAAATTTCCTCTAATCCAGCAACCATACGAAGTGTAGTTGATTTACCGCAACCAGAAGGACCAACGAATACGATAAACTCTTTATCTTGAATATGAAGATTAAAATCTTCAACTGCTGTTACTTTGTTATCATAAATTTTATAAATATGCTCTAATTTTAACTCTGCCATCTTAATTCCTCCTCAATTTTGAAAGCGTTTTTCATAGGTTCATTGTAAGGGATTTCAATTGAAGAAGTAAACGTACAAGTTGCACGAAAAAAAATGGGCTCTTTTGTGCAATTTGTAAACCCTTTCTGAATGGACAGGAATTTAGTACATTTGACTAACGATTTATCCCGGTTTAATAAAAGCCTTAAGCTAAAAGTCCGAATTAATCACGTTGATGTCTTACAAGAATGATAGCTAAAAAAATAAAAGCAGCATTGGAGAAGGTTCGTATATCTAATCCGGTTTTTTCGAGAAGCTTTTCCAAGCGATATTGAAAACTATTCCGGTGGATGAATAATCGTTTAGCAGTAGATGAAGCATTTAAGTTTGCTTGTAAAAAAGCCTCGATCGTTTGTAGTGTTTCTTGTTCATTTAATGCCTCGATTAATTGATTTGATAATATGTCCTTTTGAATGCTTGTTGGTGATTGCATAATGAGCAAGGGCAGCGCTTCATAAAAGGTTAAAGCTTTCTCCTGAATTGCTGAGCGGTATAAGCTTTGAAAGCACTTTTGTTCCAATGTGAATTTTTCTTTCAGAGCCGCATCATTTTTTTGTAATTGTCCAACATATAGATAAGTTTCTACATATAGATCAGTTGTTAAAGTACCACATAAATCCTTGATCATTTCAACATCAACTGTTATCGATGGTTTTTCCTCAATAATAATCCCATTAGAATAACTAAGCCAGATAATGAGTTCTGAATTTATAATTCCTTTAATCGCCTCTTCGAAATTTTGTTTATCGTCGATTGGTCGTTTTAAATAAAAATAATAAAATCGAACCGTCGCCTGATTGGTAGGGAGAGGTGCTTGATTTTGCTCAGCTTGAAACAAATAGTTATACCATTTACGCTCATTTGTCGTATATGTATCCTCAAAGGTTGGAGTTACTTGCTGAAATAACGTGATTAATAAGTCTCGTTCCTTTTCAGTTAAGGCTGTTTTTAAAATGCCAAATGTTTGACCGAGGTCAGTTCGAAACCATTCGTAGTTTGTATCTGTTACGTTATTATCTAATGTCATAGCATCCTTGTAATGCTGCTTAAGATTTTCTAGCATATTTGTTTCTCCTTTTGCTGCAATCAGTGTTTTATTCATTTAAATAGCATAAATTTGTGTCGAATGTGTAAAAATTAGCTTGCTTACTTTTATTATAGAAAAGAAAGAGATGCCATTAAAGAAAATTTTTAGAAATAAAAAGACCGCAACTGGTGCAGTCTTCAAAATCAATGCTATTCTACAAAATGCGGTGGTTCCTCTTTTGTTATTTCCGTTGTTTCACCGATATTTGTCGAGTTCTCTCTCATATGAACAGAACCACCTGATAAGCCTTCATTAATGATTCGATCAATATCTAAATATGCTTTATCCTTACCTTCATAATTTAAATCTTGTTTGACTGGTTCATTTTTTTTTGCCAATTATATAACCCCCCTTATAAAAATAGATTTTGCGAAAGGGAGGCTGTTCATTCATCAATTTTAGGCTCAGCAGCTAATGCGACAAACAATTTGGATAGACGTTTTATTCTTTCTATTTGGATATCTTGTTCATCAAACTTCATCGGCTTTGAGTTTACTTCAAATAAAATCGGCTCATAATCTCTCGTTAGCCCAATGTCCATTGAAAATTCTCCAACAAAGCCATAAAACGATGATAAGCTTTGCCCGATTTGTTCTGCTAGCGATTTTAGAGTGTCTTCATTAAGCCTATGTTTTATTTCATCAACAGAAATGATATGACCACCATGAGGGACATGTGTCATAATCGAATCTTGTGCTGCTTTCCTGACGCCAATCCCAGTTATCGTATGTTTCCCACGATTATATAAGCAATGAATTCTTAAATCATATTTGCACCTATCAATCGTATCCGTATGGATTTCCTCTTGAATTAAGTACTGCTTTTTTTCGCATATTTTCTTTATAAGAGAGACAAATTCATAATGTAGGTAGTTTGTTTTTTTGCTTCCATGATAAACCGTGAAATAGGTGCCATTAGCAGCAAGCTTGTAAATTCCCTTTCCTTTATAGCCCTGTACGGGTTTTATAAACAGCGTTTGATAGATAGACAGCTTTTTTAGTAAATCCTCCATTGACGTATACGGCCACGTTTTTGGTAGAAATGGTTGTAACGTCCTAATGCTTGAAAGAAGTGTATAGCATTCTATTTTATTGAAGAAACAAGGGTTAAAGAAATATCTGTTTTTTTTCTTATATAATTCCTTAAGCTTTAAGAAGGAAGGATTCGATTCCTCTGCACGGGAGGAAATTCGGTTGTAAATTAAGTCAGGATAAGGAAAATGTTGCCTTCTCCATTTATTTTGACCTTCATAAAACATGTAACCAGTAATCGAATCTTGTTGAATCCCTTCTAGTAAAAATAAAAATAAGCTTCCCCCATTACTAGTCATTTCCTTTTGTAAGTCTTTGAAAAAAGCTATGTCACCAAGAAAGGTTTCCTCTTTGCTACCTTTACTAACAAGAAGTCCAACTAGAGGGGCAGGCTTAGCGTTGCTCATTTTGTAATTCCTCTGGTGAAAAAATTGATTTTTTGAACAAAAATAGACCATATTCAAAGGAGGCCTTTCGTGAAAGAAAATCAGCTTCCTTTAATTCCGGGTGCGAGAAAATCGAGCGTCCTGGCTTTGAATTTGCTTCAAACATCCAAACAGAGCCATTTTGGTCAATTCCTAAATCAAAGCCTAATTCACCAATAAACCCTTGTAACTTTTCATCGATGCTTTGACTTAAGATAATCGCCGCTTCTGTTAAGTCATGATAAGCTTTAATTCTTTCTCTAGGATCAACATAAATTTCCTCAAGTGTTTTAACGACACCGCCATTATTTAAGTGGGTTGTAACACTTCCTCTTCCAGCAACCTTAGCAGCAATGGCTGTTACCTTCCATTCACCATGGACATCTTTATTCGTATGAACTCTAAAGTCGATTGGCTTTTGGTCTAAGCGAATAAGCTTAATACCTTGCTGAGCTAAATAACTAGACAATCGATTATCCTTAAAAGAGGCTTTTAGAAAGTGTTCAAGTGAAGGGTACTTTCGCAACCTGTTTTTTTCTTCATCACGAAATCTCGAATAATAAAAATTATCCTCTCGAGAATACATCAATTGATATACTCCTAAACCTAAGCTACCATTTGCCGGTTTTAAATAGATGCTCTGGTAATCTGCGAGCATTTCTTCAATTTGACTAATAGATGGAGGATGGATTGTTGCAGGTAAATAGCTGGTCGTTTTCTTGTCTTTGATAAGTAGCTGATGAATGTCCCATTTATTGAAAAATCCAGGGTTATACCAAGGGATTGAGTAGTCTTCCGTTAGTCGCTTTTTCACTAGCTTTAATGCTTGGTGATTTTCAATTCTCCGGTTTGGCAATCGATCATACACTACGTTTGGAAAGGGGAGGGTGATTTGCTTCCATCCGCTTTTTCCATAAACAAACCCGTCAATTGTGCCATCCTCCCAATTTATGTGGTGTGCACCAAATACAAATGAATAAAGGCCAACAGTTTGATCTAACGATAATAATTTTGCAAAAAATAAAGAGCGTTCTCCGATTGGTCGAATTTCTGATGATGTGAATCCTGCAGTAAATATTCCGATTAGAGGTCCTAAATACAATATCCCATCATGATAAATCAGGCGTGTATTTCCGCTTTTAGGTAGCATTAGCTCTTTAAATGTAGCTGATGGTAAAATAATACTTGATTTTAAATCATCACGATAATGGATCTCACAAGGAAGAATGATTGTACCAAAAGAGATAGATGTAATTTTCCCATATTTTTTTAATAGTGTCGGTAATTGTATGAAATGATGCTGTGTTGTTGTTTGAATTGTATAGATTTCATCCATTTAGGTTAACTCCTTTAACCTGAGATTTACTGATTAAATATTGACAATAGGCTAGAGGTGCTTCGTAAAGTCGATCAGCTAATTTCGGATTTGTTTCAATAATCGTTTTTCGGCCGGGCTTAGAATTAATATCTAAAATCCAGACAGAGCCATCTTGGGCATACCCGATATCGATTCCTAATTCGAATAAATGATGAAATTTCCTTTCTAACAATGGAGGTAAGTGGTCAACAATCGTTTTTAGTTCATCCTCAAGCAAAATTCGTTGTCTGTCTGTTAAATCTAAGGAAAAGCGTTCGTAGGATAAACTATCACCACCGCTAAATAAATTGGAAAGAAAGGAGCCAGAATAGCCCCTTCTAATTCCTTTGCCGAGTAATTCCCAATTTCCTTGATGATTTTTTTGAACAAATAATCGGATATCAAAAGGATAGCCACTTGTATCATGAAGCGGGAGTAATGGTTGTAGTAGATAAGGTCTTTGTTCAATTAATTTCTCACACCATAATATAAAATCCTTTATTGTGTTGAATTGTTTTGTTTTTTTATCGCGACCATGGTGGTAATGAATTTTAATAATCTTTGAATCATAAAAAACCGCGATGATTCCTGCACCACGTGAACCAGTCCTTGGCTTTAGTATACAGGATGAATGTTTTTTCAAATGCTTCATCATCTCGTCTGGATGTTTTAACATAACCGTATGTGGAAGGTAGCTGTTTATTGTTGAATCCGTGTTGAGAGCTTGATAAATTGCCCATTTATCTGGTAAACCAATCCCTAAAAAGGAGGTTTCTCGATATTTTTTAAGCCAATCAACAATAGGCTTGCTTTTTTGCCTCGCCTCTTTTCTGTGAAAAAAGCAGCGATCGTAAATGTATTTCGGAATTGGAAACATTGCTTCCTTCCAGCTGTTAGTTTCGACATCGAACTTCTCACCATTGATTAGTAGTGTTACGGGATCTATTGATGTTGGCTCAAATCGAACACAATCAATCGAATAGCTGGAACTGCGTTTAGCTACTTCTGTTAAATACGTATTTTCATGCTTCATTTGAACAACTAAAAAGCCTAAAGTTACTTGGTTCAATAATGGTCACTCCAATCAATCGTCCTTTTCCACATTTCAAGTACCTATTAATCAAAAAACTGTGTTAAAAATAAGGAATAATTCAATATACCTTTTGCGGAGGGCCGGATTTTTCCGTTAGTATGATCGTCATTTGACTTTGAAGGCTTTGTGTTTACCTCAAGTATCCATGGATGACCATTTTCATCAATTGCAAGATCAATACCGAATTCTCCGTATTCTCCTCCCGCATACGTGTAAAGTGTTTGAACAATCTCTAAAGAAAGCTCTGTTAAGATTTTACGGAGATTCCTCGCATCCTTTTTTGAAAATAATTCTTCAAGAACATTCTTTAATGGAAGGAGCTCGCCACCTCTAGCTAAATTGGAAACAATTTGATCGCTCCCTGAAACTCTTGCAACTGCAGATGAAACAGACCAGGCTTGATAATTCTTTTTATGACATAATATTCTAAAGTCCAATGTGCGATTTTTATATTTTTTCAGTTGGATTGTTTCCTGAAGAAGGAACTGTTCTTTTTTTAATCTAGGATATAACGTTTTATAAAGTTGGATAAATGATTCGTATTCATTTGTTAGCTCACCAGAAAAGGTTGTAAAGTCAAGGTGAAAGGAACGGTCCTCCATTTCCTTTACTCGAAATATCCTCTTCCCGAGACTGCCGTAAATCGGTTTAACAAAAAGATCCTTTTTAACGCTAAGCATATGCTCAAACTCTTGCCTAGATTCTAACAACTTACTTTCAGGTAAATACGGCAATAAATGATCAGCCGCTGATAAAATTTGATGGACCTCCCATTTATTTAAATACCGATTATTAAAGTAGGGGATATTTTTCGCAATTAAATCAGTTGTGACGAGTAGAAATTGATTTGAATGTTCCCTTTTACGCGAGTGAATGCGATTGTGTACAACATCAGGGAAGGGGACAGTTGTTTTGTGCCATTTATTTTGAAAGAAGTAGTACCCTGTTACACGATCTTTTGAGTAACCAGATAAGGAAAATACATAAAACAAAATCCCTTTAGCCTCACATAACAGCGCCATCTCTTCACAGAAGCCATGAATAGTGCCAAAATGAACATGATCATCCTTATCGTTTATTTCTGTCAAAATTGCAATCGTCGGACCTAAATGTAAAATGTGATGAGACATTTTCCCTTGGATTGTTAGATCGTGTGGTGGGAGATGTAACTTCTCACGAATATGAGTAGGTAATGTTAAGCAGAAGCGGTCCTCATTTATAAATACGAGTGGACATAGTTCAGTATGCATTCCACACTTAATTTTAAGTGAGCTTAACCGCTCTGATAATCCTAATTCCTTTCTAAGCTTATGACTCATTTCACAACGGTTCGATTGTGATGAATCTAGTGATATAATGTCAATCTGTTTTGCACTCAATAAAATCCCTCTTTTACTCACAATGCGGAATAACAAATGATAAATAGGCAATTTATCTATATGACATCGTATGTAATCGGAGAGGGAATGGGGAAAGAACTTAGTTCCTTAATGAAAGAAAAGATGAAAAAATCATATTATGGAAATGAGGAATTAACGATGCATTTCTGTGAAACGTTTGTTATAGTAGAACAAGAGCCTACATAGGTCCAAACTTGAAAGGAGGCTCATCATATGTCAAATAATTTATATGATGTTGCGTACGATTTAGAAAAAGCATTACGTGAAAGTGAAGATTTTAAAACGTTAAAAAAGCTGTATGATGAAGTTAATGCTGATGAATCAGCTAGCAAAATGTTTGAAAACTTCCGTAATATCCAACTAAATCTTCAACAAAAGCAAATGACTGGTGAAGAAATTACAGAGGAAGAAATTAACCAAGCACAAAAATCTGTTCAGCTTGTTCAACAGCATGAAAAAATCTCACAATTAATGGCAGCTGAGCAACGATTAAGCATGGTTGTTACTGAATTAAATAAAATTATCATGAAGCCGCTTGAAGAAATGTATGGCAGCTTATAAGGATAATGAAAGTATGAAAAGTAACAGAGTGGAGCTGATTCCACTCTGTTTTTTCGTTTAAACTTCAAATCTCCTTCTGTTGTTCTAATTTTAAAAATAAGGACATAACCTCTTAATAGGATTTTTTGACATCTTTAGAAGGGGGAACCAAAGTGACACAATATCAATTACTTGCACTAAATATTGATGGTACTTTGCTTCGTTCGAATGGTCGCCTCCAGCCGTCAACGAAAGAAGCGATAGAGTATGTTAAGAATAAAGGGATATATATTACTCTTGTAACAAATCGGCATTTTCAATCGGCGAAAAAGCTTGCAAAGGCGTTAAAGCTAGATTCTTTATTAGTATCACATGGAGGAGCATTTATATCTGATAATTTAGATAATCCTTTCTATGAAAAAAGAATTAGTGAGGAAATGACATTTAATCTTGTTCAAGTCCTTGAAAATTTCAAATGTAATATTCGAATTGTCCAGGAGCGTTTTTCAATTGGTAATAAAACGAAAGTTGCCTCAAACCTATTAAGTAAATCTATTTTAAATACTTCTGATTCCATGTTTTATCCGGTGCAATTTGTTGATTCATTAGGAGATGCTTTACGAGATGAACCTGTAACAGCATTGAAAATTGATGTTCATTTTACAACAGATGAGGAAAAAGAGGATGCTTCTCAAATTATAAGTGAAGCATTTGAGGGAATTGATGTTCACGTAAAATCAAAGAAAATAGAGATTGTAAAAAGAGGCGTGTCAAAAGAAAATGGCCTTCGTGTTTTAACAAACCATTTGAAAATCCCGATGGATAAGACCGTTGCTATCGGTGATGGAGAAGATGATATCGAAATGATTATTTCAGCTGGTTTAGGGGTAGCAATGTGGAATGCACCTTTTGAAGTAAAACGGGTTGCAGATTGGGTTACGCGCTCAAACAATGAACAAGGTGTTGCCTACATGATAAAAGAGCACTTTCGCAAGCAACAGCGTGAGGAGTTTTTACGGAAAATTAAAAATTAGTAGTACGAAAAGAGACTGTCTCATTAAGGGGGCAGTCTCTTTCATTATTCCTTTCTTTGAAGATTTGCGAAAAAACGTGTGAGCCAATAGGCAATAATTGCTATCACTACATCTATAAGAAATAAATAAAAATAATTCATCCCGTTAAAAAAGGTTAAAAGATTAAATGCTTTTGAAATAGGTGCAAAAATAAAGGCAAATATCATTGATAGAAGAATAACGTATAGATAAAAGTATTTACCGCGATTCGTGCAATATTGATAAACGAACATAAAAGCAACTGGTAATAAAACTGCTGTCAAAGTAATGCCTACAGGTAGAAATGAACTAAGCGTATGTGGATGAATGAGGTAGTTCATTGATGATAAGACAGAATCAACATTTGACCACAGTACATGTACTGTGTAACCGAAAAAGCATATTTCAAATATCCGGTTACGGTCGATTTTTTTATAGAGAATGAGCAAAGGAATAATGACACAAATCATATTAAACCAAAAATACCATGTGCCTATCCCTGAATAATCATCCCAATATTGTTGGATTAAATCGTTTAGCTTGTCCTTTTGCTCCATTATTTTATGTAATCGTTCATTTTCCTTCATGGTGAACCCCCTTACCTTTCAAGTCAATTTTATTTTTTTCGAAAGTGAGGGGAATTATTCGAATTGGGCAATAATAATTTAAATATTTGCATATGCCGTACTATATATATTTATGTTGTGTTAGCTAATTTCAATCATTATCATTGAAAGAGGGGATAAAAAAAGGCCTCATTTAAAAAGCTTAATGAGACATAGTTTTTTCCACAGGCGTTCGCCGCATTCTCTTTCAAAAAGGAACTCAATCTATTTTATTGCATCATAGTCAAATAATTTTCCTTCATATACAAATTGTAATTCCTCGCATTTTCTAAAGTCATCAGGTGTTACTAGTGCAGGAAGCTTATCCCATAATCTGATTCCTGAACGATGAAGGACTTCAGCAACAAACTGTGAGCAAAAGTAGGAATTACTAAATTCGACAGGTTCATTTAAAGAAACTCCAAGTACCCCAATG
>NZ_CADEPK010000367.1 GCF_902829255.1 Metabacillus niabensis
GGCGGAAAGCTTGGTACTATTTTTGCCTTTCAAATATTAACAATTATAATTTTCTTTTCTTCATTAATCTCAGTATTATACTATCTAGGAATTATGCAATGGTTTATTAAAATCATTGGTGGTGGGTTAGCAAAGCTATTAGGAACATCGAAGACAGAGTCGATGTCAGCTGCCGCAAATATCTTTGTTGGACAGACAGAAGCACCATTAGTGATTCGTCCATTTTTAGCTACGATGACAAAGTCTGAGCTATTTGCAGTTATGACAGGTGGATTAGCCTCTGTTTCGGGTTCTGTTCTAGTTGGCTATGCCTTATTAGGTGTTCCGCTTGAATACTTACTTGCAGCAAGTTTTATGGCTGCACCAGCAGGATTAATTATGGCGAAAATAGTGATGCCACAAACCGAAAAAGTTGAAGAAACTGATTTTAAGATGGAAACTGATGAAGAAGCTACAAATGTCATTGATGCTGCTGCAAGAGGGGCTAGTGATGGATTAAAATTAGCGCTTAACGTAGGTGCAATGCTGTTAGCGTTTATTGCCTTAATTGCCTTGGTTAATGGTATTTTGGGAGCTATTGGCGGCATTTTTGGCTATGATGCACTATCACTTGAAGGGATTTTAGGTATTATTTTTTCTCCTATTGCCTTTGCGATTGGAGTACCGTGGTCTGAGGCTATAACAGCAGGAAGCTTTATCGGTCAAAAGCTAGTTCTTAATGAATTCGTTGCATATTCTGCCTTTGCACCTCAAATTGAGCAGCTGTCAGATAAAACTGTCATGATTGTCAGCTTTGCCTTATGTGGCTTTGCAAACTTGAGCTCTATGGCAATTCTTCTTGGAGGCTTAGGGGGTATGGCACCAAATCGTCGTCCAGATATCGCAAAAATGGGATTAAAAGCTGTTGCAGCAGGAACTTTAGCATCTTTATTAAGTGCTGCTATTGCTGGGATGTTTTTATAAAAAGAGGTTAAAATTCATATATAGTAAAGGTGGTCCAGTTTTTTGAAAGAGAAGCTTTGGACCACCTTTTTTGATCATACTTAGTCCATGTTAAAATACTTTAGAAGCTTACATACATAATGGTACAAACCGTGTTACAAATTCGTAGTTAAAACGGTCTAGAATCGGGAGGGGTGGGTTGAGTGATAAACTTGAAACGAGCATACGAAAAGCCGTCAATAGAAGATGGAATTCGGATTCTTGTTGACCGTATTTGGCCAAGAGGTATATCAAAGCAGGATTTACAAATTGATAAATGGTGGAAGGAAGTTGCGCCGACTACAGAATTAAGAAAGTGGTTTCAGCATGATCCAGGGAAGTTTACCGAATTTAAAGTGAAGTACATGGAAGAGTTAAAAAGTGAAGGAACCCAAAAGGCAAGTTTAAAGGAACTAAAAAAATTTGTAAAAGAGCAAAAATCAAGGCCGATCACATTTATTTATGCTGTAAAAAATCAAGAATATAATCATGCGATTATTTTGAAGGAAATAGTAGAAATGGAAGACTGATGTTAAAGCGCATTAGTCTTTTTTTGCTTAAAAAGATATGTGTTACCTTAAAAATGAAGTGGATTTTGATAAAAATGATCTTTTTCATGAACGAATGACAGAGATGAGGCGTCAAATCATTAGAAACAAATAATATTAGGGGGCTTTCATCAATTGGACCAACAAGAAGAGATCATATTGGTTAGGGAAGCTAAAAATGGAAGTGATGAAGCTTTTACACATTTGTTTCAAATGAATTATCAGTTTTTATATAAGTATCTTATTAAACTTACTCTTCAAAAGGATTTAACTGAGGATTTAATTCAAGAAACAATGCTAAAGGCTTATACGAATCTATCAGGCTTCAAAGGCAGCTCTAAATTTTCTACTTGGCTAATTTCAATTGCTTCACGTTTATTTATTGATTACCAACGTAAAAGAAAGAGGGAGAATGTTCGCTTAGAAAAAATTCAGGTAGAAGTAATGGAAAAAATAAAATGGAATCTGATGAGAAAAGGTTATGAATGGTCTAGCCATTTGGATGTTTTCTCCTCAATAGAACCTGAAATTAGAGCGCCAATTTTGTTAAAACATTATTATGGTTTTACTAATGGGGAAATTGCAAAAATGCTTAATTTAAAGGAAGGTACAGTAAAAACCCGTATTCATTACGGACTTAAACGGATACGAAAGGAGTTTGAATCATGAAGGGAAGGAATGATGAAGAGCTTATTTTTGACTTAAAGCAAAGCTTGAAAGATGTAGAAACTGTTTATGAAGTGGAGATACCAGAACACTTTCAGTTAATGAATACTTTAATTGAATATAAGAAGGAAAGAAAAAGGGCCCAAAGACGAGAGCTAATAATATTTATATTCACAGCAATTATTATTTTAGCCTTTTATATGACATTAGCATTTAAATTAACAAGTGTTTTTATGTTGCTGCAAATTTTTACTTTATGTTTTATGCCAATTGCTTTTATTTTTGAGCGGAAACGTAGAAATAAGAGAGAAGAGGTGTCTTTACGTTGATACTAGGTTTAGAGACTTGGGCTTTTATACTGTTAATGACACCAATTTTATTTCTGCAAAGCATCACTCTCTTTTTAGATGCAAGGAGGAAGGGAGCTTCCGCTTGGTTTTGGGGAGTATGGGGGTTGATTCAATTTCCGATGCCGTTGTTGTTTTACTACCTTTTCGTAGTTATACCCTATAGAAAAAACGTAGCTAAAAGGGAGGGGAAATGATGGATATACCATGGGGAATAATAGCTCCACTCATTATATTACAACTCATATTAATGCTTACAGCGATTATAAGTTGTGTGAAAGATGAGAAACCAATCAGTGAAAAGTGGATTTGGGTATTAATCATTGTATGTATCAGTATAATAGGACCTATTCTTTATTTTATTATCGGTCGAAATAGTCAAAGAGATTAAGGGGGAAATCTATTGCTATTAACTGTTGAAGGGTTATCGAAGAGATACAAAACGAATATCGTTGTCGACAATATTGAATTTGATATTCAACCTAATCAATGTGTTGCATTATTGGGACCAAATGGTGCTGGAAAAACTACGACTTTACAAATGCTATCAGGATTATTAAAACCTGATTCAGGGCAAATTACATTTCAAGGATGTAAAAACATCGATCGAACTCAGATTGGCTTTTTACCTCAGTACCCATCCTTCTTTCCGTGGATGACTGCAGTTGAATTTCTCTACTTTGCAGGGAAATTATCGAAAATGGAAAAGGGAAAACTAAAAGATAAAATCAATAATGTCCTACATTTCGTAGATTTACATCATGCAAAAAACAAAAAAATAGGTGGTTTTTCTGGAGGTATGAAACAGAGATTAGGATTGGCACAAGCTTTGATACACGAGCCCAAATTGTTAATCTTAGATGAACCAGTTTCTGCTCTAGATCCAACAGGACGTAGAGATGTCTTGCGTATTTTAGAAGAGTTAAAAAAGAAAACGTCTATTTTGTTTTCAACTCATATTCTTCATGATGCTGAGCAAGTTTGTGATGAAATTATTATGATGAAGGCTGGAAAAGTAAAATGGTCTGGTTCAATAAAGAGATTAAAAGAACGGACCAGAAATGGCTATTTTTTTCTTAAAACAGAAGGTGATATAAAAAGTTGGCTATCTAAGAAAGATTATATACGTGAAGCAAACTTTTCTAATTCCTCAACTGTAACATTCAAGCTAACGAGCAACCAATACTGTAATTGTTTACTTGAAGACTGTATTAAGCAAGAGATAACAATTATTCACTTTGAAGAGAGAAGCGGTACGCTTGAAGATGCTTATATGGAGGTAATGAGATAATAATGAATACCTTTCAAATTTTATTTAAAAAGGAATGGCTAGAAGCTTGGCGAGATAAAAAACTAATTTGGTTACCTATCGCTATGGCAATCCTGGCAATATCACAACCTATTAGTCTTTATTATATGCCGGAAATTTTAAATGCAGCAGGAAATCTACCGGAAGGGACAATAATTAAGATTCCTGTTCCAACTGGAGAAGAGGTTCTTTCAAGTACTTTATCACAAATTGGAATAATCGGAACTGCAATATTTATCTTAAGTGTCATGGGATGCATATCACAAGAAAGAAAAAGTGGTGTATTACATCTTTTAATGACTAGGCCTGTGGAGTCTATTCATTATATCGGAAGCAAATGGCTAGCAAACGCTGTTATTCTAATCGTATCGTTTATTATTAGCTATGGGTTAGCGTATTATTATACGAATACTTTATTTAATGATGTTCATTTAGAAAGATTTGTTGTGAGTTTAATTATGTATAGTTGTTGGATCATATTCGTGATGACAGTCACAGTATTTATTGGGACAATTTTCAAGAAAAACGGGGAAATTTCGGGTATCACGATTTTTATTGTTGCGATGTTCGTCCTTTGCCAATCACTTTTTCCTAAATATATGGCTTGGAATCCTGCAAGTGCTATGAGCAGTGCTTCAAGTATATTAACAAATGGTAAGTGGGAAAATGAATATTTTATTACATTGGGAAGTTCAGCTTTATTTATCATTGTTCTCCTAGCTTTAACAATGATTCAGTTTAAACGCTATAAAAGTTATTAAACGTTTTATATATTAATTCTAGGCTTCATCCGTTCTAGAACCTAGTTAAAAATAGGAATAGAAGGTAAGAACATCTTCTATTCCTATTTGATTTATGCTGTTCTATTTTAGATTACACCTTGTGCGATCATTGCATCTGCAACTTTTACGAAACCAGCAATATTAGCACCGACAACGAGGTTTCCAGGGTGACCGTATTCGTCAGCAGCCTTTATGCTGTTGCGATAAATGTTTTTCATGATGTCATGTAATTTCGCATCTACTTCCTCAAATGTCCATGAAAGTCTCATACTATTTTGTGACATTTCAAGTGCAGATACAGCAACACCACCTGCGTTGGCAGCTTTTGCTGGTCCGAATAGAACACCGTTGTTAAGGAAAACATCAATTGCTTCTAAAGTCGAAGGCATATTTGCACCTTCACCAATTGCTTTTACTCCGTTTTTCACAAGTGTTTGAGCTGACGCTTCGTCAATTTCATTTTGTGTTGCACATGGAAGCGCAATGTCACAAGGGATTGACCAAATTCCTCCACAACCTTCAACATATTGTGCATCTGGATGCTCTTTCACATATTCACTAATACGTTTTTTCTCAACCTCTTTAAGACGCTTTACAGTATCAAGATTAATTCCGTTTTTATCATAAACATAGCCGTTTGAATCACTACAAGCGACAACCTTAGCTCCTAATTGGTGAGCCTTTTCAATGGCATAAATAGAGACATTACCAGAACCAGAAACAACAACTGTCTTACCGTCAAAGCTTAATCCATTATCCTGTAACATTTCTTGAACAAAATATACTGTTCCATAACCAGTAGCTTCTGTACGTGCAAGGCTTCCACCGTATCCTAGACCTTTACCAGTTAAGACACCAGCTTCAAAGCCACCGCGAATTTTTTTATATTGTCCGAACATAAAGCCAATTTCTCTTGCACCTACTCCAATATCTCCAGCAGGTACGTCTACATCAGGTCCAATATGCTTGCACAGCTCTGTCATAAAGCTTTGTGTAAAGCGCATTACTTCACCGTCAGATTTCCCTTTTGGATCAAAGTCAGAACCACCTTTACCGCCACCAATTGGTTGACCAGTTAGGGAATTTTTGAAAATTTGTTCAAAGCCTAAAAATTTAATAATGCTTGCATTTACAGATGGATGGAAGCGTAATCCACCTTTATAAGGCCCAATTGCACTATTGAACTGAACACGGAAGCCACGGTTTACTTGAACCTTTCCTTGATCATCAACCCAAGGTACTCTAAAAGAAATAACTCTTTCTGGTTCAACGATTCTTTCAAGAATACCATGCTCCATATATTTTGGTTGCTTAGCAAAAATCGGTACTAATGAGTCGAATATTTCCTTTACAGCTTGGTGGAATTCGCTTTCATGTGGGTTTCTCTTTTTAACTGTTTCAAATACAGTATCAACATATTCTCTCGCAGCTTGTAAACCAGTTTGTTGATTTGCGTCCTTTGTCATAATCATGCTATTCACGTCTTCCTTTTCATTATATTTTTCATCGAAACCTAAATCCGAACAAACAATTATCGAAAAATTTTGATAGTATGAATTTTATACTCGAAAAATAATTTAAACAATATCAACATTAGATGATATTAATGCCGAATTGAGAACAATCGAAAAATATGCCTTTAAAACATTATTATAAAAGGGTTTTGCAAGTAGAAAAAATGGATGAATTTATAATTGAATTATTATTGTGAGGAATTAGAACGGGAAATGTTAGAAAAAAAGCAAAATTAGTATAATATTTTTTGCTTATAGTAATCTTGCGGAAAAAGTTGAATGGTGTTACATAATAGGCAAAATAGCGATACTAAATATCACATAATTTGTTGTGTTTCTACTATTATATATAGTGTCTAATTTTGAACGAATTATTTATCCAAAATTAGACACTATTTTGAGGCACCTCTACATTACGATGGTGTAGTTATTTAACCCCTTGCATATAGCTTTGAATTTTTGGTGATACAAAGAAAAGAATGATACTAAGAAGAATAGCGATTCCTCCAATGATCCCAAAGTAGAGCATTTCTGTTTCTGCTGTATAAAATTTAACGATTTGAGCATTGATAGCCTGTGCAGCGGCATTTGATAAGAACCATAGGCTCATTGTCTGTGCTGAAAAGGCAGCTGGTGCAAGCTTGGTTGTTGCTGAAAGTCCGACAGGTGATAAACATAGCTCACCAAGGACAACGATAAAATAGCTTAATACTAACCATAACGGATTAACGAGAGTATGTTCTCCGCCTATATAAGCCGGTACTAAAATAACAATAAATGAGAATCCGGCAAAAAGAAGACCGAGTGAAAACTTCTTAGGTATAGATGGTTGGCGATTACCTAATTTAACCCATAGCCAAGCAAAAACAGGAGCTAAAGTAATAATAAATAATGGGTTTAACGATTGGAACCATGCAGGAGAAATCGTTAATCCCGCAAAATCTAAATCTGTTCGTTTGTCTGCGTAGTGGGCGAGAATAGTTGAACCTTGCTCTTGAATTGCCCAAAACATAACAGATGCAATAAATAATGGAATATAGGCAATAATTCTTGAACGCTCAACGGCAGTTGTTTTTGGGCTGCGATACATAACAATGAAATATATCGTTGGAATTAAAATACCCAATACACCAATAAGGCTTATAAAGGACTTGAATGTTAATAGTCCTAATGGAATTGAAATTGCAATAGCCACTGCAATAATGATGATACCTAAACCGATAATTGAGAATACCTTTTTCTTTTCCCCAGCTGATAAAGGATTAGCTATGTCCTTTCCAGCAAGTCCAAGGTTTTTCTTTTTCGTAAGCATAAAGACAAGTAAACCGACAAACATTCCGATTGCTGCAATAGAAAAGCCCAAGTGGAAATTATGCTTTAAGCCAACTTCTCCGACAATTAATGGAGAGATAAAAGCACCTAGGTTTATACCCATATAAAATATGCTAAATCCAGAATCGCGGCGGTTGTCCTCTTCGCTATAAATTTCTCCAACAATACTCGATACATTTGGCTTAAGTAGGCCTGTACCAAGAACGATTAAGACCATTGAGACGAAGAATAGTGACACACTGCCTGGAATCGCAAGCGCGAGATGGCCAAGCATGATCAGTATTCCGCCGTAAAAAACAGAATTTGACGTACCAAGTATACGGTCTGCTAACCAACCTCCGATAATACCGGACATGTAAACTAATGAACCGTAAATTGAGGTGATCGCAAGTGCTGTGCTTTCATCAAAGCCTAAGCCGCCCTTTGAAACTGAATAATACATATAATAAATTAATATAGCCTTCATTCCGTAATATGAAAAACGTTCCCAGAATTCTGTAAAGAACAGAGTGAATAATCCTTTAGGGTGTCCGAAGAATCCTTTTTGTGGGACGCTAGAGACAATTTTCTGCTTGTTGATGTCTGACATCATACAACCTCCTTTTGCTATTATATTATAATACTTTTTATCGCTTTACGTTGTCAAAGTAATAATTTCCAAATAGGTAGTATGAAGGCTGATATATAAGTGAAAATAAGATATATTTTCAAATTTCATTCAAAAATATTCCTATAATTACCTGATTTTTAAATTTTTCCAAAATAGTTAAATAACTCGTGTTTTCTGTAAGATAGGAATGTTGAATGGATAGCTAGAAACTAAGATAAAATAAACGGTAAATAGGAACAAAAAAGCATTGACAACAATAATTGGAAAGTCATAAAATGGAAAAGAATAAATTTAAAAGAAATGGAGGGTTATACAATGAGAAATCGAATGATTCATGACATCTATCAAATTTCATATCAAGTAACCCGTCCAATAACAGTACATAAAAAGTGATAGTTATTATTTAATCCACTTATCTTTACACATGTAGACGCAGGTTACTTGAATCAGTAACGTGCGTTTTATTTATGTCTAAAAATAAGGCATCGTGCGCTTACGCTCGATGCCTTTTCGCGTCTAGTGAAGCGAGAAGAAGCTTTATCAAATGAATATTCCGAGCGAATTGCTCGTTATTATAGATAAAAATGTGAAGGGAGTTTTGATGATGCTAATAGAACAGGTGAGACGGATTGACTTAGATTGGATGAAAGGTGGCTAACTGCACCACGAAAAATTAAAAAACAATAAGGAGGTACTTTTCAATGTTTTCGATTTTTAAAAAGTTAAGCTGGTTTTTCAAAGAGAATTGGAAGAGATATACAATTGCAATTACATTATTAATTATTGTAAGCGTATTAGATATCATTCCGCCGAAAATTATTGGTTTTGCTATAGATGATATTCAATTTGGTCAGATGACAGGGGAAAGACTAGTGCAGCTACTCCTTCTTTTTGGAGGGATTATCGTATCCAGCTATGCCATTACGTACGTATGGATGTATCAGCTTTTTGGTGGAGCGCATTTAATTGAACGAATCCTGAGATATCGATTTATGAGACATTTATTATCAATGACACCTAGCTTTTATGAGAGAAACCGAACAGGTGACTTGATGGCGCGGGCGACGAATGATTTAAAGGCTATTTCCATGACAGCTGGCTTTGGGATTTTAACATTAATAGATTCAACAATTTTTATGATGATTATTATTCTCGTTATGAGTATAACGATCAGCTGGCAGCTTACCCTAGCTGCATTATTACCGTTGCCTATTATGGCTATTGCGATAAATTATTTCGGTAATATGATTCATAAACGGTTTATGAGGGCACAAGATGCCTTTGGTGATTTAAATGATAATGTCCTTGAATCGATTGCTGGTGTTAGGGTTATCCGGGCATACGTACAGGAGAAGGCAGATGAAAAGCGATTTAACGATATGACAGAGGATGTATATCAAAAAAATATTGAAGTAGCTAAGGTTGATGCCTTATTTGAACCGACAATTAAAATATTGGTAGGAATTAGTTATGTCATTGGACTTGGTTATGGTGCATATCTTGTTTTTCATCAAGCTATAACGTTAGGTGAATTGGTGAGCTTTAATATCTACTTAGGGATGCTAATTTGGCCTATGAATGCTGTAGGTGAGTTAATTAATATTTTACAGCGCGGAAATGCATCATTAGATCGTGTTAATGAGGTTCTTTCGTATGAACAAGACGTTAAGGACAAAAGTAATCCGGCTCATGTCGAGGTTGCTGAATCAATAGTGTTTTCAAATGTTTCATTTCGTTATCCATCTGCAACAACTGATAATTTGAAAAACATTTCACTACATGTTAATCGAGGAGAGACGATTGGTGTAGTTGGAAAAACAGGAAGTGGGAAATCTACCCTGCTTAAGCAGCTGTTAAGGGAATATCCATTAGGAACTGGAGAAATCCTCATTTCTGATAAATCACTAGAATCTATTAAGATTGAGGATGTTCATTCTTGGATTGGTTACGTTCCACAGGAGCAAATCCTATTTTCCCGATCGATACGAGAGAACTTAAAATTCGGTAAAGAAGAAGTCAGTGAAGCGGAAATCCAGCAAGCCTTAAAGCTAGCTGCCTTTGATTTAACAGTCTTGCCTAAAGGGCTTGACACACTCGTTGGGGAGAAGGGTGTTGCTTTATCAGGAGGGCAAAAACAGCGCATATCTATTGCGAGAGCTCTTATTAAAGATCCGGAAATTTTGCTTTTAGATGATGCGATGTCTGCAGTTGATGGAAAGACTGAGGCAGAAATCATAGAAAACATTCGTAAAGAAAGAGCAGGGAAAACGACATTTATTACAGCTCATCGTTTGTCGGCAATTCAACATGCTGATTGGATAATTGTTTTGGATGAAGGGCAAATCGTTGAAGAAGGGACACACGAGCAACTTCTTGAAAAGGGGAAATGGTATAAAGAGCAATTCGATCGGCAGCAGGCTGAATCATATGGAGAGGTGAGCTAATTGAAACGGATATCAACAGGAAAACGATTGT
This sequence comes from Metabacillus niabensis, assembly GCF_902829255.1. Lineage (GTDB taxonomy): Bacteria > Bacillota > Bacilli > Bacillales > Bacillaceae > Metabacillus > Metabacillus niabensis. The sequence goes on from NZ_CADEPK010000367.1 coordinate 10,565, forward strand.
TTCACTACGCACTTCTTTATAAAAGGACAATTATCTTTGCCCTCGTCATGTTAACATTTGCTGTTGCAGCTGAATTAACAGGGCCGTTTATCGCAAAGAAAGTGATTGATGAGCATATGAGGGGCATTGAAAGTCCTTGGATTGAAGTGGAAACTAAGGATGATCAGACAGTCGAATATAATGGGCTTTTCTATAAGAGAAGTTCAAACGTGACAGAACAAGATACGGTAGGAGATGCCCAACTGCAAATCGTCCAGGTTGGGCGATCCTTCTATTCAACAAATCAACATTTATCATTTGATGGAGATAGAGAAGTTAATGGGCAACAATTGACTGTTATAAAGGGAAATCAGGAGGCAACTTATCAAATTGAAAAGTTAAGCCAAAAGGAAATTTTTGCTTTTTACCAGCCGGAAATTAAACCTATCGTTATATTGTTAAGTTTCTATGTAGGTTTATTAGTTATTGCAGGATTTTTCCAATACGGTAAAACCTTAATGCTCCAAAAGGCGGCCAACCGGATCATTCAAAAGATGAGAAAGGATGTATTTGAGCATATTCAACGGGTTCCTATTCAATATTTTGATAACAGACCTGCTGGAAAGATCGTTTCGCGTGTAACAAATGATACTGAAGCGATTCGAGAGCTTTATGTAAAAGTGTTAGCGACATTTTTTACAAGTGGAATTTATATGACGGGAATTTTTGTCGCATTATTTTTCCTTGATACAAGGCTTGCGTTAATTACACTTTTACTAGTACCTATTATCGCTCTCTGGGTTATCGTCTATCGGAAACTTGCATCAAAATATAACCACCTTATTCGCACAAGGGTAAGTGATATCAATGGAATGATTAATGAATCTATTCAAGGAATGCCAATTATTCGGGCATTTCAGCGGAAGGAACAGATCACAAAGGAATTTGAGGATTTGAACTATGAACATTTTACGTATCAAAATAAATTGCTAAGTTTAAATTCTTTAACATCTCATAATTTAGTCGGTGTTCTCCGTAATGGAACCTTTGTCGTACTAATTTGGTACTTCGGCGGGCAATCGATGGACGCTGCCGGTATTATTTCAATTGGAATGCTCTATGCCTTTGTTGATTATTTAAATAGATTGTTCCAACCTGTTACAGATATTGTGAACCAACTTGCCCAGCTTGAGCAGGCGCGTGTTGCTTCGGAACGGGTGTTTGAATTGTTAGATGAAAAGGGAGAAAATGTTGCAGAGGGTGAGATTTCTCGATATGAGGGAAATGTTCAATTTACTAATGTGACATTTTCGTATGATGGAGAGCATGACGTTCTCAAAAATATAAATTTCCAAGCGAGTAAGGGTGAGACTGTCGCATTAGTCGGGCATACTGGGTCGGGGAAAAGCTCGATTATAAACCTATTATTCCGTTACTATGATATTGAGAAGGGCAAAATCACGATTGATGGTAACGATGTGAGCGCACTTCCAAGACAGCATTTAAGAAAGCATATGGGCATTGTGCTTCAAGATCCGTTTTTATTTACAGGGACTATTTCGTCAAATGTTAGTTTAGATAATCCAAATATTTCTGAGGAGCAAGTTATAAAGGCTTTAAAGGATGTTGGTGCTGACAGGTTTATTGAAAAGCTTCCAAAGCAGTATGATGAGCCTGTTCTTGAGAAAGGAAGTACATTGTCTGCAGGTGAGCGTCAGCTTATTTCGTTTGCCCGTGCACTTGCTTATGATCCTGCTATTCTTATTTTAGATGAAGCAACAGCGAATATTGATACTGAAACAGAAGCAATGATTCAACAAGCGTTAAATATTGTTAAGGAGGGCAGAACAACGTTCATTATTGCCCACCGCCTATCAACGATTCGTAATGCTGATCAAATCCTTGTCTTAGATCAAGGAGAAATAGTTGAAAGAGGAAACCATGAAGAGCTTCTTAGACAAAAAGGAAAATACTATCAAATGCATCAGCTTCAGCTAGGAAAAGAGGTTTCAAGGGTTAGTTAAGAGGAATGGAGAGTCTCCTAAAAGGTGAGGCTCTCCATTTTCATTGCTTAGAAAATCCAAATACATATTAAATCCCTCTCCAACTGTTAAATGAGCTAACGGTTGAAGGGGGATTTGAATTTTTAAGATACAAATTCTCTTTACTTCTTCAATAATAAATAGACAAAGTAAGGAGCACCGATGAGTGAGACCATGATGCCTGCTGGTACGCCGCTTGGTTCAATGAGGTTTCGTCCGATCGTGTCGGCGAACAGCAATAGCCAGCCACCAAGCAAGATCGCAACAGGGATAAATAATTGATTTCTCGGGCCGACTAATGCCTTTGCAATATGTGGGGCCATCAGTCCGATAAATGAAATGCCTCCTGTAACTGAAACTGCAGAAGCAGCTAATGCAACAGCTGTTAGAAGTAAAATAATCCGTTCCTTTTCAATCGAAAGCCCTACCCCAATAGCAACAGGCTCGCTTAATCCTAAGAGATTTAATCGATTAGCTTTATACAACGTAAATGGAATCAGGACGATTAACCAAGGAAGGAGCGCCCATATAAATGGCCAATCCGTGCCCCAAATATTACCTGCAATCCATTGGGCAATAAAATCAACCTTTGTTCGTTCAGCGGAGGAGATTAGAACAATCATCGCTCCAGAGAGGGCTGTTGAGAATCCTACTCCAATTAAAACAACTCGTACAGGCTGCAGGCCACTATTTTTGTTGAAAGCTAACAAATAAATCAGACAAGCTGTTAAGACAGCACCTAAAAAGCCGACGAGTGGTATCATATAAACAAAAGAACCAGCTTCGATTGGGAAAAATAAAAAGAAAACAGCAATGGCAACACCTGCACCAGAATTGATTCCGATGATGCCAGGGTCTGCTAAATCATTCCTAGTGATTCCTTGTAAAATTGCACCGGAAACGGCTAGTGCCATCCCTGCTAACAAAGTGATCAATATTCGTGGCAATCTAATAGAAAATAAAACAAATTCCTCTTTAAAGGTACCTTGACCTAACAAAATATGGAGGAGTCGATCATATGATACACTCGCACTCCCCATTCCTAAGCCAATAACAATAGTAGCTAGAATAAGAAGTAGAGAAATAAATAATATGAGTCGTTGTTTTTTTATTAGTGCTGGATGGATCATGAGAATGCTTTTCCTCCTTTTTTGACAATGATTAGGAAGAAAGGTAATCCGAAAATAGCTACAATTGCTACTACTGGTGTTTCGTATGGCGAATTAAGAGTACGACCGAGTGTATCGGCAAATAGCATAAAAGTGGCTCCTACAATGGCTGACATCGGTAAAATATAACGGTAATCAGTTCCTACTATTACACGAACAATATGCGGGATCATCAGACCGATAAAAGCCATATTCCCAACTAGAGCAACAGATGCACCTGCAAGAATGATAATGACAATAAATAGAAGAATTTTGATTTGTGTAATATTTTGTCCTAATCCAACCGCTACTTCCTCACTTAAACTGAGAATTGTAAGCTGTCTTGAAAGAAAAAGAGAAATAATGATCCCAACGATAATAAAAGGAACAATCACTTGGAGCTGATTCCACGTTGTGCCGATCATTCCCCCCGCTGTCCACATGGAAATATCTTTTGAAATTTTAAAATAAAGGCCAATTCCTTCTGCAAGTGCAAATAAAAAGGAGGAAATTGCTGAACCTGCTAAGACAATCCGAAGTGGAGAGAAACCTCCCCTTCTAATAGCGCTAATTCCAAATACCATTATTGCTCCTACGGCTGCTCCAATAAAGCAAGCGAGCATTGTGATAAAGTAATTGGCTGACGGGATAAAGGCGATCGTAAAGGCCAATGCTGCATAAGCGCCAGCAGACAGCCCGAGTAAGCCTGGATCAGCAAGTGGGTTTCTTGTCATTCCTTGCATAATTGCGCCGGAAACGGCAAGAGCAGCGCCAACAAAAACAGCTGCTATTTCACGGGGTAAACGAATTTCACGGATAATTGAAATTTTTTCTCCCGAAGCAGAAGATGTCAGAGCTAACCATACATCCCTAACCGAGACGTCTGCTGCACCAAAAACCATTGCTACGACAAACATACTGATAAATACTATGATAGTTATAATCAGTTTGAAAATAAATGGGATTGAATTTCGAGTTTTGTTGTTTGTCATGAGTCTCTTATTTATTCCTTTCTTTTGAATAGGGAAAGGGGTTGATTGAATTGTCAATCAACCCCTGTCAAATGAACCACCACTTATCTAGGTGTTTCATTTAACATACAAGCGGTAGAATCATAGCTTCTTAGTGTTTTATTTGCCGAGAAAAGCTTCCTTGAAAAAGGCAAGTTGCTTTTCAAGAGTAACTGGGTCAGTGAATGATGCACCTTCCCCTTGCATTTCAATGACATGGCCATTTTTAACAGCTGGAATGTTTTTATATGTCTCAGTTTCTTGGAATGCTGTATCTGCATCAGAGTACTTACTTAAAATGACGTAATCTCCTGCATATTCTGGAAGTACTTCAGTTGACAGTGTGTAATAACCTGCCTTTGATACGTCTGCTTTTACTTTTTCAGGCATTTTCAATTTCATAGCTTGATATAAAATTTCTGTTCCGCGTGCCCAATTGTCACCGTAAACATATAGGTCTTTACCAAATGCTTCGATAACAGATACGGTTGCATCCTCACCGATTTTTGCACGGATTTCGTCTCCAGCCTCTTCAGCACGTTTCTTAAAGTCATCAACCCAGGCTTGAGCTTCTTTTTCTTTGTTTAATAGCTTACCAATTTCTAAGTGTTGTGTTAAATAATCTACTTTGCCCCATGTATAAGTAACTGTAGGAGCAATTTCCTTTAATTTGTCCACATTTTTAAGAGTTGATAGTCCGATGATTAAATCTGGCTCTAATTCGATAATTTTTTCTAGGTCATCCTCTGATACTTCCGCAACATCCTTTAATTCCTCTGAAAAGGTTGGATTGTTTTTAGACCAAGTATCTACACCAACAACATTGACGCCTAATTTAATGACATCTCCAGTGTAGCCTGAAAGCACAACAACTCTTTGTGGATCAGATGGAACCTCAACTGGACCTGTTTCAGATTCGTATGTAAAGGTTTCTGGCTCTTTCTTCTTTGGTGTCGAGCCGCTTTCTTCTTTGCTAGATTCTGAGTTTCCACAAGCGCTAATAATTAGCGTTAGCATTAGCATAAACGGGACTAATAGTTTCTTCTTCATATGTTGTTTCTCCTTTTAATAAATTATAAGTAACACACATTGGTTTATTTGTTCTAGGGTCACGGCCAATCATTGCATCAATTTGAAAAACTTCATGGAGTACTTCTTTCGTGATAATTTCTTCACAAGCACCTGCTTTCACAATCTCACCATCTTTTAGGGCGATAATATAATCAGCGAAACGAGCAGCTTGGTTCAAATCATGTAGAACCATAATAATAGTTCGATTTTGTTCACGATTTAATTTCTGTAACAATTCTAAAACCTCTAATTGGTGAGCCATATCTAAATATGTCGTAGGTTCATCAAGAAAAATGATTTCTGTTTCCTGAGCGAGCGCCATTGCGATCCAGACTCGCTGACGTTGACCTCCTGATAGTGCATCGACAGGCCGAAATTTATAGCTAATAGTACCTGTAACCTCTAATGCCCAATCGATGACTTCATAATCCTTTTTCGTCAATCTGCCTAAGCCGGATTGGTAGGGAAACCTTCCATAGGAGACTAATTCCCCAACGGTCAATCCAGCTGCACCTTCAGGGGTTTGAGGAAGGATAGCCATTTTTTGAGCAAGAACCTTTGTATTTTCTTTTGAAATATCTTTGCCGTCTAATAGGACTGATCCTGATTGATGAGCAATAATGCGAGTAATTGCCTTCAGCAATGTTGATTTTCCACAACCATTGGATCCGATAATGGTTGTTATTTTTTTATCTGGAATCGTTACACTGAGATTCTTGACAATTAATCGTTCACCATAGCCAATGTTTAATGCATCAGTAAGTAGGCGAACCATCTTTATGACCTCCATAGTAATATAATAAATGAAAATGATTATCAATATTGATTACGATATTAATATAAATTTTTCTTTATTAAATGTCAATATAAATAAAGTTTGAAATTAGTAACTTTTATAAAATGTTCTGAATACTTAGGAGATTAGAAGCTAATGGCAATCCAAAAACTGGAAATGTAAAAAATGATACAGCTTGAATAGAAATTAAAATAGTGAATGATTGGAAAAGGATTGTATGAAATGTTTTTATAAGTTAAGTGTAATTAAACGTAGAGGCGGTTTTTTAAGGGGAAAATAGTGTCATTACATAAACCGCTTTTAAAAACTGAAGAGGATATTCATAAAGAATTCCTCTTCGGGATTACAAGCTATAACGTTTAAACGGAAATAGAACCAGACGAGTTCTTATTACTTGTTTTTTGTTCTGGAACACGTATTAAAATAATGAGACCGATAATAAATAGTAGAACTAGGCTTAATACGCCGGCATTTGAACTTCCTGTCAGCTGGGAAGTGACACCAACAAGAAGCGGGCCCATGATCGAGGCGAATTTGCCAAATATATTATAAAAGCCGAAGAACTCATTTGCCTTTTCTTTAGGTATAAGCTTAGCGAAATAGGATCTGCTTAGAGCTTGAATCCCTCCCTGTGAGGTTGCGACAAGCATTGCTAATATCCAGAAATCTAATGTAGTCTTTATAAAGTAAGCGTAAATACAGACAATCATATAGACAATGATGCCGACATATAGCATCTTTTTTCCGGTAAATCTTTCTGATAAACGTCCATAAAGTATCGCAAAAGGTGCTGCAACAACCTGTGTGATAAACAAAATAACTAATAAGCTTGTCGAGCTAATTCCAAGGTCTGTTCCGTATGCAGTGGACATTGAAATAATTGTTCCAACACCATCAATATAAAAGAAATAAGCGAGTAAAAATAAAAACAAAGCTCTATATTTTTGAATTTCCTTTAGTGTCGTTCCTAAACGTCTAAAACTATTAATGACAGGGTTCGGTTCACGTTTAATGTAATACCTTTGTTTTACGTTTTTAAGCAGTGGAATTGTAAATATTGCCCACCAAACAGCTGTGATCAGGAAGGCGATTTTACTGGCAATCGTTGTTGAAATAGGAATGATGTTATTTTGAGAAAGGATGATAACAGCAATACTTATAATAAAGGGTATCGTACTACCGATATAGCCAAAGCTAAAGCCACGCGCAGAGATATCATTCATTTTTTCCTCTGGTGTTACATCAACTAAAAATGCATCATAGAATACATTTGCACCAGTCGATCCGACAGCTGCAAACGTATAACATATTAATAAGAGCAACCATTGATCACTCGGTATAAACGCTAAAAAAGCGGTAGATAGCACACCTAATGAAAAAAAGAACATAAAAAACCGTTTTTTAATTCCTTCATAATCGGCAATTGTACCGAGAATTGGACCTAGCATAGCAAGGATAAAGGTTGCTATTGCAACTGTATAACCTAAGTAGGCTGTTGAGTCTGCTGCGCTAACCCCAGCATTTGTAGCTGCAGCTTTATAAAAAATAGGGAATACTGCTGTTGTAATAATGATTGAATAGGCAGAGCTTGCCCAATCATATAAAATCCAACTATTTTCCTCTTTCGTGAGACGCCTCATATATTTACCCTCCCTAGTAACATTTAATTCCATTGTACAAGAAAAAAAGGGAATAAAATGAAAAACTAGTAAATTTTACGGATAATTTACAAACCGATAAGTCATTCAAATTTATTTAAAATCGATCATGATTGTTACTAGAAAGGATAACTTATTAGTTTAAATTTATTTCCATTACAGTAGAAACATCATGAAATCCTAGCTTTTCATAGAGAATTTTTGCTGGATTACCAGTATAGACATTAAGATGGACCTTTCGATAGTTTTGCTGCTGCAATTCCTTTAGTGCTCGCATCATCAGTTGTTTCCCTACACCCTCATTCCGATAATCAGGGAATACGTATATCGAAAGGATACTTCCTGTTTTCTCCGTATGAATTGGATTGAAGTCTGGCCCAATTAATACCCACCCAATAATCCAGTGATCTTTTACAGCGATAAGATAATAAGCCCCATTATTTAGTAAAGGGGAAAAAACGTTATAGCCTATATTTATATCTGATTGCACATACCCCATTGAACTTTCGCCCATCACATATGAAGTCAATTGAAGCAACTCGTTAGTTTCAGCAATATTTGCTCTTCTTATTTTCATCTATATGTCACCTCATCTAAGTATTCATTTACCCAGTATATGGGTTCAGCATCGAAAAGGTTAAATCGCAACAATAGTTAATCGATAAACTAACAATAAATCGAAAATGAATATAGTCTTATAGCTTAAAAAATGCGAATCTACTAAATGAAATTGAAAGAAATAGGGTTATCTTTTTGATGGATAGAAGGATATAACAGATATTAGGTAATCGATTAATATTATTATAATTAAAATATTCGGAAATTTTTCAGAAAATTACTTTAATTTAATAAGTTAAGGAAGTATAATAGTGACAAAAAGATAACGCTTTCAAAAAAGGAGGGGGGCGATTTACTAGGTTAAAGGAATCTAGTTCCTTTTAGTGTTTTGTTAATTGTAGCGGTCATACAAATTATATTTTAAGTAAGGGGAGGATATTTTGAAGAAGGGGAAACAGTACTTATCTATTATATTAACAGTTGCTTTAATTTTTTCAGTCCTACCGACAGCTTTTGCTGCAACGGAAACGAAATCAAATGCGATTAATCTTGTAGATTCTAATGCTTCAAGCTATACGAAACAATTGTTTACATATTTACAAAACATAAGTGGAAAGCAAGTGTTGTTTGGACATCAGCATGCGACAGATGAAGGATTGACGATAACAGGTTCAGGAACTCGTGTGGGGTCAACTCAATCTGAGGTGTTAAATTCAGTTGGTGATTATCCAGCTATATTTGGATGGGATACATTAAGTCTTGATGGAGATGAAAAACCAGGTTCACCTGATAATACGGATGAACAAAATCGGCAAAATTTAATTAAATCAATGAAGGTAGCGCATGATTTAGGCGGAATTGTTGCCCTTAGTATGCATCCTCCTAACTTCGCGACAGGCGGACGTTATAATGATACGAGTAGTAAAAGTGCGGTAGCAGATATTCTTCCGGGTGGTCCTGCCAATGACGAATTTAATGCATGGTTAGATAACCTTGCAGCATTTGCCAATAATTTAAAGGATGATAATGGAGAATTAATCCCTGTAATATTCCGCCCTTTCCATGAACAAAATGGAGGCTGGTTCTGGTGGGGGGCTCAAACGACTACAACAAGCGAATACAAGGAGTTATATCGTTATTTAGTTGAGTACCTACGCGATAAAAAGGGGGTCAGCAACTTTTTATATGCATTCTCACCGAACGGACCTTTTGATGGAAATAGAGAGGAATATTTAAAAACATATCCGGGGGATGATTATGTTGATATTATTGGACTAGACCAATATGATAATCAAGATAATCCTGGTTCAGAGTCATTTATTAGTAAGCTAGTAAATGATTTAGCGATGATTTCACAAATCGCACAAGAAAAGGGGAAAGTCTCTGCGTTTTCTGAATATGGCTATAGTCCTCAAGGGATGAAAACAACAGGAAATGGAGATTTGAAGTGGTTTACAAAAATTTTAAATGCAATAAAGAGCAACCCTGATGCTAAAAAGGTTTCATATATGCAAACATGGGCTAACTTTGCTTTAGGTGGAAACTTATTTGTCCCATATAAAGGCTATAAAAATGCTCCAGAGGGTGGAGAGGACCATGAATTATTACCAGATTTCACCGATTTCTATAATGACTCTTATTCTGCGTTTTTAAAGGAAGTTGGCACTGTGTATACAGGTGAGCAAATTCCGACTACAGAGGAATCACCATTTATGCATGTTGTCTCACCAACAGTAAATGCTGAAATTAAAGCAAATACAACAACAATACGTGCAAGAGTATTGAATGATCATCCGGCAAAGGTAGTCTACACTGTAGAGGGTTCAGATGAAGAGTTCCCGATGACACTTGATAAAGACGGATTCTATTATACAGCTGACTGGTCTCCATCTGCAGCCGTTAACGGAGGAACAGCAAAAATTACTGTCAAAGCTTATGATAATGCTAATAATGTATTGCATGAACAGGCAGTTACAGTAATTGTTAAGGTTTCTGAAATTGCGATAAAGAGTTTTACGTTTGATGAAGGGATCGAAGGGATTCAAAGCAATGGTGCTTATCCTGATACGATTAAAACGTCTATTGAGCATGCAATTATAAATGATAATGGAATGTTAAAAATTAATGCGACGAACATGGAACAAAATCAAACGTGGCAAGAATTAAAGCTAGAATTGAACGATTTACCTGACGTAAACCTTGGTGCTGTAAAACGAGTGACGTTTGATGCGTTAATTCCTGTTAAAGCTAAAACGGCCAACGCAAGTGTTTTAGGGATAGCCATGCTTCCTCAAGATTGGAATACAAAGTATGGTGAATCTACAACAGGTAAACAATTGGCTGAACTTGAAACAACGACAATTGAAGGAAATGAATATGCAAAATATACAGCGTCAATTGATTTAAATGATCCTGCTAAGTCAGAGGCTGCTACAGGTCTCGCTCTTTCATTAATCGGAAAAGAGCTGAAACTAGAGAGTGGTGCTTTCTTTATTGATAATATTAGACTTCTTAGTGTTTTTGCTGAGGCTCCTAATGATCCATCATTAGTTGATGATTTTGAATCATATCTCGGAAGTGATGCTGCATTAAGTAAGGCGTTTGTTCCTGCAAATGGAAGTGTTTCAACGTCTTTAAGTGGTGCGAATAAGCAATCTGGTACGTACGGATTAAAGTATGACTACTCACTTAGTGGTCCAGGAGACTATACAGGTGTTACAAAAACATTAAATAATGTAAATTGGTCAGAGTTTAACAAGCTTCAATTTTGGTTAGATTCTGATGGGAAAGCGCAAAAGCTAGTTATCCAAATTAATATTGGCGGAATTTCATTTGAAGCTTATCCATCTTTAGCTGCTGATGGTTCAGGATTAATTGAGGTTCCATTTAGTGAATTTACTCCAGCACCTTGGGATGCTGGCAATGCCGGTAAGGTCATTACAAAAGAGAATCTAAAAAACGTTACGAAATTCTCAATTTATATTAATGCGCAAGATGACTTAGCAGAGCCAATTAACAGTACACTTTATTTTGATGATATCAAGGTTGTTAACGATGGTAGCGGCGGTGTGCCAAACGGTGGAGATGGTCCTGGAAGTATGCCGGAGCAACCGGGCTTATTATATGATTTTGAAGAGGGAACTGATGGTTGGGTCATTGAATCGAATGAAGCAAATGCAACAAATGCGGTAGTGACTGATGAAGCTGCATCACATGGGACAAAGTCATTAACGTCAACATTTGATTTAACAAAAGCTCCAGGCTTTGAATTTGCAAAGGTACAAGCTATCGATTTATCTGCAGTCAAAGCGATAAGTACGAAGGTTAAATTATCAACTAGTACAGCGAATGCACGCCTATATATTAAAACAGGCTCTGATTGGGCATGGGTAGATAGTGGTGTCGTTGTTGTAGATGATAGTGAATTCAAAACATTAACGATACATTTGGAAAATATTGCAAATATTAATAGTGTTAATGCAATTGGCGTGAAAATTGAACCACTAAGTGGGGAAGGTACAGCCAAAGCTTACGTTGATGAGGTTATGTTACATGGTGAAGGTGAAGATCCAGGAACAGACCCAGGAACAGACCCAGGAACAGACCCAGGAACAGACCCAGGAACAGACCCAGGAACAGATCCAGGAACAGACCCAGGAACAGATCCAGGAACAGACCCAGGAACAGATCCAGGAACAGACCCAGGAACTGATCCCGGAAAAGAAATTCCAGAAGACCCTAAAACGGAGGTCCCAGCTACAGAAACTCCAGATAAAGAGGAGACGGTAACAAACAAACCAGAAAAAGAAGTAGTCACTCCTGTACAAGTAGATCAAACTGATAGGAATCAGGAAAAGGGTGGGAATGAATTACCAAGTACAGCAACTAGTCAATATAATTGGTTATTATTGGGGATATCTGTTCTTATCGCTGGATTAGGATTCATTATCTTTTGTAAAAAGAAAGTAGTGAATGATTAAGAGAAGATTTTAAATACAATGAGGCAATTAAAAGGAGTAGCATATAACAATTTTGATAGTGCCTTAATTTCAAATTGAACTGCGAGAATGAAAAGAAAAAAGTATATCTTTAATAGAATTTGAGTAAGACCACTTGAAACTAGGTGGTCTTTTTTCATTTGAAGAAATAGGAAAAAAGTTTGAAGTTTTTGAAAGAACCATTTCGATTGTAGTAAAAATGGGATAGGTTTTATGATTCAAATTAAACTTTTAGTCTATTTTTCTTTGAAAATAAAAAAAGTCCTTGTTAACATGTAAAATGTTATAAAAATTGTAAAAGGATGGGATGATATGTCTAAAAGTAGTTTTAATTACAAAATGAAATTGAATCAGAGCAAAAAAAGATTTGTAAAACGCGTCGCTACATTGACGGTCGCTTCAACGTTAGCTGTATCTGTTATACCTTCACTATCAAGTACTTATACACAGGAGTTTTTTGGGAATGCTGTTGCATATGCTCAGTCAGGTAATTTAATGGAGACGTATGAGCCATTAACGGGTTTTTATAGTATTCAGCATAGTGAGGAATATAATTATACAACTCATACTATGATGCATGATTGGAAAATCAACTTTGATTTGGAAACTCAAAAAGAACTATTTTATACAGTGAAATTCCCTAATGAACTTGCTTATTTACTAGAAGATGAACAAGTTGTAAATTCTTTGAAAGAACAGTTTAGACCATCTGGACAAGTTATAAACGGTGATAATGAAAAAATCTATATGAGCCAAGTTGGTAATCCGGCTGATACGTTTCTATCAGTTGATCAAAACACTAATAGCCTGGTCTTTAACTTCTCGGACTACCTAGAAAATTATAATTTTAAATTAATAGAGGATTATCCTTATAGCTTTCATATGAGACTGCAAACAAGCTTTAAAGAATTACAAAATGGTGAATATACTTTTAAAGCAGCTTTAACTAGTGAACCTGTGAATTTAGATGTTCTGACTGATGCGTATCCACTTGAGTTGGCTATCACTTACAATGATTCTAATCAGACTCCTGCCCCAGAGCCGACACCAGATCCAGAGCCGACACCAGATCCAGAGCCGACACCAGATCCAGAGCCGACACCGGATCCAGAGCCGACACCGGATCCAGAGCCGACGCCGGATCCAGCACCAACACCAGATCCAGAGCCGACACCGGATCCAGAGCCGACGCCGGATCCAGCACCAACACCAGATCCAGAGCCGACACCGGATCCAGAGCCGACACCGGATCCAGAGCCGACGCCGGATCCAGCACCAACACCAGATCCAGAGCCGACACCGGATCCAGAGCCAACACCAGATCCAGAGCCGACACCGGATCCAGAGCCGACGCCGGATCCAGCACCAACACCAGATCCAGAGCCGACGCCAGATCCAGCGCCAACATCTGAACAGGACAATGGTGACTCAAAGAACACTGAAAAAGATGAAACATCTAAAGAAACTCCTGTCGCAAAGCAAGTTAATACAAATAAAAATAAATCTCAAATAAAAGTTACGACAACCGAAGAAGGTGGAGAGCTGCCTAAAACAGCTACTAGTAATCTAGCAAATAGTCTTGCGGGAGCTGCTGCTGCACTTCTAGGGGTGGGACTTTTCATAATAAGAAGATTTAAACGTACTGTTTAAAGATAGGGAGACTGTCTGTTAGGTAACACTTAACAAGACAGTCTCTTTTAAACTATGACAATTGTCTCTCCCGCAAATCTATCTAGGCAACTCATTTGCGTATTGCTTTCTTAAATGACTTAGTTCCTCAAGCTTTTTTAAACTTCTTTCTTTATTTTTCATCCCAGTCGCGATAATTAAATTCTCAACCATATATGTTGGTGCAACCATTGAGTGAAATTCTTGTAATTCCCCTCTGCTAGCAAAGAGAACGCTATCTGCTAAGTCTGTAAAATCGGAAATTAGCTGATCAGTTAGTAGGATCGTTTTATATCCAACGGTTTTAGAATGCTGTAAAAGAACCTTCGCCTCTGGTAGTAAGCGAATAAATCCAAAAATGACAATAACGTCATCTTTACTAATGTGGAGTAAATCTTCGAAAAGCTCACTGCCGTTGTTCTCGATTATTTTAATCGATAGTCCATATCTTGCCATTCGATAGCGCATTAGCTCGCCAAGACCCTTTGATGGACCAGGGCAATAGAGGAAGATTTGCCGTGATGTTAATAACGTTTGTATGGCTTCGTCAAAATTTTTAGCTGAGAAATGTTGAAGAGTTTTTTCAAGGTGGCTCACACTAATTGATAACGTATGATGCTGTAATTCCCCGCCTTCTACTTGCTTCATAATATTTTGCATTTTCCCTGCTGGAGAAGATTCTAGTTGCTCCTTTACCTTTAATTTAAACTCTTTAAAGTTTTTATAGCCAACAGAACGCCAAAATCGTGATACAGAAGCAATGCTCATATCAAGCTTATTTGAAATCTCCTGTTCTGTAGAGAGTAGGATGAATTCAATATTCTTTTGAATGTAATCTGCTATTTTTATTTGATTAGGAGATAGTGCTTCCTTATTCCAGTTTAAATCGATCATATCATGACTCCTTGATATCTATTTTTCTACTATTTAGACTATCATATTTTCGCCTATTGCATGTAAGTTTTTTTACACCTTAATATTAATTGATAATTTTTTTACATTCAATTTACATGTTCATTATAGTTTGTTAATAAAACGTCTATACACTGTAAGTAATTCAGATTAAGGAGGTTTTTCCTATGGCTCATATCAATCAAAGGTATGTATTAACACAGTCACAAAAAATGATGGTATTTATTTTGGCGATGTCGCTGTACGGTTTATCAAACATGATAACCGAGCTAATTCCAGAGGTTAGAGTTGGTCCGATTGAGTTCTCGGTTGAGTATTTTGCGTTTATTCCATTGACTCTATGTATTCTTTTCCATCCTTTATATGCTGCAATTGGGGCGTCTCTTGGTGAGGTTATTTTTGGAGAAATTATGCTAGGGCAGTTTGGTGGGCTTGGTGAATTAGAGAAGTTTATTGCCTTTTCATTAGCGATGTTTATTGCTGGATCTTTAGTAAGTGACCCGAAAAACAAACGCCAGGTTGGGATAGCAGCGATGACAGGTGTTATTATTCATCAATTAATTAGCTGTCTTGTTGATATAACGAAAGTATGGATAGGCCTTGAGGAGTTAGAGGCGGTGCCAGGTTTAGCTGAGAGCGTGTTAGTCATTGAAGGCGCTTCATTTCTAAATGATGTATTATTCTCAGGGATATTATTTGCCTTGCTTCCTACATTATATTTAGTACCGAGATTATATGGGAAAATTGAACCTTTGCTTGGTATGAAGCCAAGAGACCGTTCTGTTCATTACTCTATTGGCGATATTCTTGCACCGAGATTAGTGGTTAGTGCAATTCTGATAGCTGCCTTTGCATTTATAGCTGAATTTATGGCAGAAGCTGATATGAATATTATTGAATGGGAAGCGGAGCTTGGGGACTATTTTATTTGGATTAGTATGGGGGTTGCGGCAGTTGTTGCATTGTTAACGATTTTGTACATGGTAATGAATAAAAACAAACGTATTAGTAAGGAAGGATAATGATGTCAATCCAAATTAAAAATGTCACCTTTACTTACCCAGGGGCAGAAAAAGCAATATTAAAAGATGTATCATTGGAGATTGGAAAAGGCGAATTCGTCGCCATCGTTGGCGGGAATGGGAGTGGAAAATCTACCTTGTGTAAGCTGATGAATGGGTTGATTCCACACTACTATGTTGGTGATTTTTCAGGTGATGTTCTCGTTAATGGAGATTCTACATTAAAAGGGAAGGTTGCTGATTTTTCAAAGCAGGTTGGCTATGTCTATCAAGACTTTGAAAACCAGCTTGTCCGCCCAACTGTTCTTGATGATGCATGCTTTGCACCTTTGAACTTTGGGTATGTGGATTATCGTGAAAGAGGGAAAGAAGCATTAAGGATTGCAGGGCTTGTTGGGTATGACCATGAATTTATTTGGCAATTAAGCGGTGGGCAGAAGCATTTATTGGCATTAGCTGGCGCCCTCTCTCTAAATCCAGATACTCTTATTATTGATGAGCCTGTTGCTCAGCTTGATCCGTATCATGCAAAGGAAATATATGAGGTATTAAAAAAGTTACATGAAACATATGGAAAAACAATTATCGTCATTGAACATCATACAGAATTTATTGCTGATTATTGTGAGCAGGTTGTTTTAATGGATAATGGCCAAGTTGTATGGAAAAAGCCAACGAACGAAGCGCTTTTAGAGGTGGAACAACTAATGGAAAAGCAAATCTATCCTCCTCAAGTTACACAAGTAGCCTACCGTTTGAATTTACAAAAGCCATATCCACTTACGTTACAGGAAGCAGACCGATATTTTAAGGACGTTAGGATTAATTTAAATTCGGAGAACATGCGAAATGAAGTTAACAATGCGGAGGCTGAACCGTTTATAACGATATCAAATCTCGATTATGGTTATAAGACCGTTAACCGTGATAAAAAAACGGTGTTGAAAAATCTTAATTTAACGATTAACCGTGGAGATTTAATTGCGCTTATAGGAAATAACGGAGCTGGGAAATCGTCCCTTATGAAATTGCTCACTGGGCTTGTAAAACCTAATAATGGTGAGGTTGTCATAAACGGTTTTGATACGAGGAAATACAAGCCTGAGACTTTAGCGGATTTTATTACATACATTTACCAAAATCCTGAAGAGATGTTTATTGAAGATAGTATTAGAAAGGATGTTGAATTCTATTTAAAGGCTAGAAAAGTAAAGGATTATGAAGAGACTGTTGATAGACTTTTAGAGGAATATGACCTTACAGATATACAAGATTGTGATGGTCGTTTATTAAGTGGTGGACAGCAAAGAAGAGCATCTCTTGCAATCGGAATCGCGACGAAGCCTTCGGTGATTTTATTAGACGAGCCAACAGCTAACTTAGATATTGCAACAAGAAAGCATATTACGAGCTTAATCGGCGGATTACAGAGCACTGCCCAGACCGTGATTATTGCAACACATGATATGCAGTTAGTTGCTGAGTGGGCGAATCGTATCATTGTCCTTAGCGAAGGGAAAGTCATTCATGATGGTACAAAGGAAACGGTATTTTCTAAACCTGAATTACTTAAAAGCGCAGGGTTTGAACCGCCACAAATTTTAGAATTAAGTAGAAGGTTAGGGTTAAAACCACCTTCATATACTGTTGCAGACTTTGTTGAGAGAGTAGAGGGGAGGAGAGCGGAGATTGGATTATACTCGCAAACTGTTTGATAAATTATCTGTTGAGCAGGTGAAAATTGAGCTTTTAAATACTGCATATGGGAATGGAAATACATTTTTGGCGAAGCTAGACCCTCGTACATTGTTTATTTGGTATATATTCTTCGGAATTGTTCCGTGGTTTATCCATAATCAAGCGATTCTCTTTAGTATGTTTATATTTATGATATTTACGACGATCCTTGCTAGAGTAAGTCCTCTTATTCTCTTTATCTTAACGTTAGGCTTAATTAGTCAGGCCGGTTACATGGTCGTTGTATCGTGGTTTTTTGGGGGGAATCTCGAGGTGCTGCTTCCGTTAATGAAGCTAACGTTAAAGCTTTCTGTCATTTCATTGGCGAGTATTACTGTCTTTTGCTCAATGGATCCTGAGAAGCTTAGTGACGGCCTTTTAAGTATTGGTGTACCAGGTCAAGTATCTTTTAGTATTGCCTATGGATACCGAATGCTGCCTAGTTTACTAGAGGAGTATCATCATGTGTTTCTCTCTTTTCGTTTAAGAGGGAAAGCGCCTGACAAAAACGGATTCCTTTTTTGGCGGGTAATTGTTTACTTTTGTAAACTAGCAGTTTTATCTTTTTATCCATTAATCTTAAGTACTTCAAAACGTGCAAGAACGACTGTTGAGGCATTGGAAACAAAAGGCTTTTCATTTGCGTTTCATAATCCAAGTGTAAAAAAGCTAAAGCTAGCACATCTCAAATTTACAACTCGAGATTATGCGTTTATTGGCCTATCAACAGTTTATATCGTCTTAATATTTATTCTCTTCTAAAAATTGCAAAGGAGGTTCATGATGTATATTGATTTCCATACTCATGTAAAACTATCAAAAAAGACAAACTTTATGCCGGACTATTTTGCCGAAATGATGAGGGAGGCAAAGGAAAGTGGATTAACGGCAATTGCGATGACTGAACACTTTAATACGTTAAGGTATACAGAAATCTATGATTACCTTGATGCGCATTATTCTTATGAGAAAGATTACTATAATATAGATGGATTAAAGCTCTTTCCTGGTTTAGAAGTAGATGTGAAAGAGATAGGACATATTCTTATAATAGGAAAAAGAGATGATATTTTATCAATTCATTATGCGCTAGAGAACCATATGGAAGATGGAAGTTTTATTGCTTTTAATGAATTACTTAATCTTGCTGAAGGATATGATGTGATTAAAATCGGGGCACACCCATTTAGAAAAAGCACACCGTTGTATCAGCATGATCCTGAACAGCTAAAAAGATTAGATGCGTTTGACTTAAATGGAAAGGACCTTTATTCACAAGGAGAAGAACAATATATTGAAAAAATAAAACCATTTGCTAAAAACTTAGGGGTACCAATTGTTGGAGGTAGTGATACACATCAATTTCTTCAATATGGATGTATTATGAATAAGCTTAAACTTGAATGTCATACGATTCGCGATTTAAAGAGTTGTATCATTCAAGGCAAATATACTGTTGAAATCTCTCCTTCTCTTCCTATTAAGGTGAAATCGGCAAAGCTAGCAAAGAAGTTAATGAAACAAATGATTGAATTAAAGGCTAATGTTTTTTCGTAAAGAATTGGTAAAAGAAACTGGCTTCTTTTGAAGCTGGTTTTTTTATTGTGAAAAAGAAAACCCTAGGCTAGGCCTAGGGTTCCAAAAAGCTTTCAGCGTGGTATTAAAAAAACTCTTCCGTGGTGCTAAAATATTTTTGGTTCCCCAACCAAAATATGAGCATACGGAGGAGTTTTAT
>NZ_CADEPK010000368.1 GCF_902829255.1 Metabacillus niabensis
AAGCAAGAACTAAGGCGAAGGAACATCGCGAGCATTGGTCGAAACAAATACTTATATTTTATGATTTTACCCGGTCTCTTGTACTTTATTATTTTCAAGTACGTTCCAATGGGGGGCCTCATTATTGCCTTTCAAGATTATCAGCCCTTTTTAGGGATATTCGGCAGTCCATGGGCAGGCTTTAAGCATTTTATCCGTCTATTTACAGAGCCGACGTTTTTTATGTTGTTATCGAACACATTGTTTTTATTTGCGCTCAATTTATTTATCTTTTTTCCGATACCGATCATTATTGCGTTAATGCTAAATGAGGTACGAGTAAAAATGTTTAAAAGCGCAATCCAAACGGTGATTTACATCCCGCATTTTATGTCATGGGTTATCATCGTTTCGATTTCCTACGTATTCTTAACTGTTGATGGTGGGGTTATTAACGAGCTCATTGCGAAAGCAGGAGGAGAGAAGATTAATTTCCTTACTGATGGCGGTTGGACGCGAGCAATGTATATTCTGCAAATCATCTGGAAAGAGATGGGCTGGTCAACAATCATTTATTTGGCAGCGGTTACAGCAGTAGACCCGCAATTATATGAAGCCGCAAAAATGGATGGGGCAAATCGTTTTCGGCAAATATGGCATGTAACATTGCCGGCGATCCGTCCGGTAATTATTATTCTTTTAATCTTAAAAATAGGTCAAACACTCGATCTAGGCTTTGAGCATGTTTACCTATTATTAAACTCATTAAACCGTGAATCGATTGAAATTTTTGACACATACGTTTATACGGCAGGATTGAAGAACGGTCAATTAAGCTATAGTACAGCAGTTGGAATGTTTAAAGGACTCGTTGGCTTAATTCTCGTCATAGGAGCTAATAAGCTAGCGAAAAAGTTTGGTGAGGATGGATTGTATTAACAACAAAAATGATAGCGGTTTCAGGGTGGGGAAAGGAGGTTCATAAAGATGGGGAAAATGGCGGAGCGCTTTAATGAGATTTGCATCCGTATTTTACAGCTTGTCTATCTCAATTTACTATGGATGTCATTTAGTTTATTAGGACTTGTCCTTCTAGGCATTGGTCCAGCTACATTAGCGATGTTTACCGTAATAAGGCATTGGATAAGAGGTAAAAAGGATATTCCTATTTTTTCTACCTTTTGGAAGGCGTACCGCGAAAATTTTATCGAATCTGCAATACTAGGAATTCTTTACTTTGCAGTTGGAGTAGTACTTTATGTAGATTTACTTTTTGTCGAGTCTTTCATGTTACGTACGTTCATTATCATAGTTAGCTTCGTATATCTTGTTTCATTATGCTATATTTTTCCGATTATGGCTCACTATGATTTGAAAAATGTTGTACACAAACTGAAGTATTCAGTTTTATTTGGAATTTCCTATTTACAATATACCTTGCTTTTATTGGTAAGCTTGGCAATTGTTTATCTTGTCCTATTTTTAAACCCTGGCATATTCACCTTCTTCGGAACAAGTATCGGGTGTTATGTTGTCATGTGGTTTACACATCAGGTGTTTCTGAGAATTGAGATGCAAAATATGAAAAAGCAATCACATCAGGTTCACTCATAGTCTATAGATTGATGATAAATAAGGGGGATGGAGATCAATGAAAAAGAAGAAACTTGGAAAATTAATTGCGGTAAATGTGTTAGTTGCCTCTCAACTGTTGCTTGCAGCATGCTCAAACAATAGTGAAAAAACAGGTGGTGACTCAAAGGAATCCTATAGTCTAGATTCTCATCTTGAAGTGAGCTGGACTGCAATTCTTCATACACCATCACCACCTACAGATGTCGTTCTCGATAAGATTGAAGAAGCAACAAATACAACAATTAACTTTAATTGGGTTCCGGATGCATCAAAGGAGGAGCGTATTACAGCAGCCCTTGCTTCAGGTGAATTATCAGATATTGTTTCATTAACGATGTTAACGAATTCCTCTGTTAGACAATCATTGAAGTCAGGCATGTTCTGGGATGTAGGAGAGTACCTTGATGATTATGATAATTTAAAGTTAATTTCTGAGGATATACGTAAGGCAGCATCAATTGATGGAAAGCTATATGGGGTACCGTTTCAAAAGGACCTAGCTCGCTCAGGATTGATTATTCGAAAGGATTGGCTCGATAAACTAGGCTTAGAAGTACCTAAAACATTAGACGAATTATACGAGGTAGCACGAGCATTTACCGAGGATGACCCAGACGGCAACGGAAAAGATGATACTACTGGCTTTGGTGACAGAAGTGATTTAAGATACAGTAGCTTTAAAACATTAAGCTCGTATTTTGGAACACCAAACGGATGGGCAGTAGATGAAAACGGAAAATTTACTCCTGAATTTGAAACACAAGCATATAAGGATACAATGAATTATTCAAGAAAATTATATGAAAATGGCTATCTTGCTCAGGATTTTGCTGTAACAGCGAAAACGGATCAGCAACAAAACTTTGCTCAAGGGAAAACAGGGATTTATACAGGAATGGTTGATATTAAAAACTTAAAGGTAATGGCAAAAGGGGTACAGGATCAAATGGAATTAGTGCCTGTAAACAAGGTTGCTGGTCCAGATGGAAAATATCATATTTGGTCTGAAAATAGTGGTGTCGGTGGATTAATGGCATTTCCTAAATCAGAGGTCGAAAGCGAAGAAGAGTTGAAACGGATTTTACAATTTATCAATGATTTAATTGATGAAGAAGTATTCATGCTTATGACAGGGGGAATTGAGGGAACACATTATGAGCTAGGGGAAAATGGTGAATTTAAGGTTTTAGATGATGCGTTATGGCAAAAGGATGTTCAACCTTTTGCAAGCTCAAGACCAAGTGAAATCACTCATTCAATAGTTGATGCCGATCCTTCTAAGCAATTAGCAAATGAATTGATTAAAGAAAATGAGGAATTTGCTATCCTTGATCCGACAGTACCGCTAGATTCAGCTACAGCAAATGAAAGAGGAACAGAGCTACAAAAAATTATCGTTGATGCAACAATTAAATACATTATGGGTGAACTTGACGAAAAGGGCTTTGATGCAGAGGTAGAAAAATGGAGAAAATCTGGTGGCGAACAGATGATAACTGAATATGAAGAGGCTTACAAAAAGAGTCAGGAATAATTTAGTTTAGATTCCTTCTATGAAGTGGGGGATACGATAACCCCCACTTATCTGATTTTTTAAGAAAAGTTGATTCTACGACGCTATGAGGAGGAAATAGATGAAAAAACTAACGAATGTTTTTTTATGTTTAATTCTTTTACTATCAATTTTTCAAAGTGCTAATGTAACAGCAGCAACAGAATTAGAGCAATCTAAACACTATCTAATTAATGATGATTTTGAAAATCAACAAATTGGTAGTTTACCAGATGGCTATTTATATAGTGCTTCTGTAGAGGGAGTGACTGAAGAAACAAGTGCTGTTTATACTGATCAAATACCAGCTGATTCAACAGGTAATACGTCAGCAAAGGGATTAAGAGTTTTTGATAATGATAGTGGAGCCTCTAAGCGAGCTAGAACGATTGTAACAAAACCATTTGCACCTCAAGAGGGAAGCTTTGGCGTTGAATTGGATATGATGGAGCCAAAAGCTGTAGGGAACTCATATCCTTTACGTATAGAGGACAAGGAAAATGGAAAAACAGCGTTCATCATTGAAATTTCAGGCTCAAGCATCGGTTATAGAGGAAGCGATGGAACGTTTAAAGCTTTCACTTTTGAAGGAAAGAATATTCCGTTAGAAGGAAACAGCTGGTATCATCTCAAGCTATTAGTTGATATGAATGATCAGTCAGTTGAGATGTATATCAATGATGATTATATTGGGAATTTTCCATTTTATGAGGCTGTGACTAGCTTAAACTCTGTTGAGGCCCAAACGGCTGGTTCATCTGTTGGGGATATTTTATGGGACAATTTGAACGTTTATGTAGAACCAACTGATTCACCAAAGGCATTAACAGCAATATCAGGTGACAAAATAGTTGAACTTAATTGGAATGCGGCAAAAGGTGCTTCCTCTTACACAATAAAGCGTAGTACATCAGACGGTGGACCATATGAGACAATTGCAAAGGATATAACGGAAACGAGATATGTTGATAAAGATGTAATGAATAATCAAATCTATTATTATGTAGTATCAGCTGTTAATGCAGTAGGAGAAAGTCAACACTCTAACCAGGTTTCAGTCACTCCAACAGAAATACCAAATCCCCCATCAGCACCTACTGGTTTAACTGCAACTTCAAGAAATAGTCAAATTGATTTAACATGGGACAAATTTGGTGAGAGTAAATCGATTTTGTTTGTTGGTACTGGCATAGCAGCTGATGAAAAAACAATTGCTCATTTAGAAGGAAAGGGTTTTTCCGTAACCTTTAAAAAGGATAATGAAGTTACTTCAGATGATGCAGCTAATTATGATTTAGTCTTTATTGGTGAATCATCAGGGTCAGGGTATATCGGGAAGAAGTTCATCAATTCAAAGGTACCTGTTATCTATGCAGAGCCTTATGTACTTGATGATGTTTATTTAAGCTCAGCTACATCTGGTACTTTTGGAAGCTATGAAAATCAAACATCAATTCAAATAAAAACTAGCCATCACCCCCTTGCAGCAGGACTTCAAGGTACAGTAAAAGTGTATTCTCAAGCAGGTAGTATGAATTTTGGAAAGCCATCTGATGAAGCGATTATTATTGCGACTGCAGCAAACGATGAGGAAAAGGCAACGATTTTTGCCTATGAGGCTGGGGCGAAAAATGTTAATGGAGACCCTGTTCCTGCACGGCAAGTTTCTACCTTTTTATTCGCTGGACAGGAAGATGCGCTCACTTCAGAAGGCTGGAAGTTGATTGATGAGGCTGTAAAATGGGCGCTTGGTATCGATGAAAACGAAGCTGCTTCAAACGTAACTTATAATGTAAAGCGAGCGACGGTAAATGGTGGGCCTTATGAGGTAATTGCAAGCAATGTTGAAGGTACAAGCTATCGTGATACAGGACTTGATAACAACAGAAACTATTTCTATGTTTTATCAGCAGAAAATATCGGAGGAGAAAGTGAAAACTCTTTGGAGGTTAAAGCTATTCCAAGTGCACCGTTACAATCACCAACCGAATTGTCTGCTACTAGTAGTGATAATAGGATTACGCTAAACTGGAAGGCGGTTGATGGAGCAACCTCTTATGAAATCAAGCGCAGTAAAATAAAAGGGAGAAACTATGAAACAGTAAAAAGCGATGTAAAGGAGACGACATATACAGATACTGGATTAACGAATGGCGAAGAGTATTATTACGTCATTAGCGCAAACAGTGAAACAGCCAAAAGTGCTAATTCTGAACCTTTACGAGCAATCGCAAAGTCAAAAAATGGTGTTCCTGATGTTCCAGTTAATTTAAAAGCAAAAGCTGGAGATTCTCAAGTGACATTACAATGGGATGAGGTAAATGGAGCTGACTCCTATATCGTTAAGCGTTCAACATACAAGGAAGGAGAATATAAAGTCATTGCATCGAACATTCCCCTTACAAGCTTTCAGGATGTTGGCTTAGCAAATGGAGAAACGTATGATTATGTCATTTCCGCAGTTAATGAAAACGGAGAAGGTTTTGACTCAGAACCAATTGCAGTGACCCCGGCAAAGGTGTTAATAGTTGCAAAGGAAGGTGCAAGCTATAGAACAGTTCAAGAAGCAATAAATGCTGTACCAGATAATAGCACAAAACGACATGTAATTTACATTAAAAACGGTGAATACCGCGAAAAAATAACGATTCCTAAAACAAAAAGCAATCTAAGTCTAGTAGGTGAAAGCAAGGAAGAGACAGTACTTGTTTATCAAGATAATGCAAACACACCTGGTCCTGATGGAAATCCATTAGGAACATCTAAAAGCTCAAGTATGTTTATATATGCAAATGATTTTATTGCAAAAAATATAACGATTCAAAACGATTCTGGACAAGGTACAGGGCAAGCGGTAGCTGCTTATGTACAGGGGGATCGAGCTTACTTTGAAAATGTGAGATTTCTAGGCTATCAGGATACATTATATACTCATCAATCAAGACAATATTATCAAGGCTGTTATATCGAGGGGGATGTTGATTTCATCTTTGGTCCGGCAACAGCTGTATTTAATGATTGCCAAATTCATAGTAAACGAGATGGAAGCATGATTACTGCTGCAAGCACACCTCAGGAAAGTGAGTTCGGATATGTGTTTATGAATTCAACAATTACTTCTGACGAAGGAATAGAAGGAGTGCGCTTAGGCAGACCTTGGCGTCCATATTCAGCTGTAAGCTATATTAATACAAAGATGGATTCATCTATTGCACCTGACGGATGGGATAATTGGAGTAATGAGGCAAACGAAAAAACTGCTAGATATTCAGAGTTTAATTCCTCAGGTCCAGGAGCAAACTCAAAGGCACGTGATCCATGGTCAAAGCAACTAACTCCAGAAGAGGCTAATCAATATACGATACAAAATATATTGAAAGGCAATGATGGGTGGGATCCAACAAGAGTTGGTATTATCCCAGTTACTGAGATTTCGGCACCAATTATTACACTTGATCAAAGTGATTCGATCGTTAATAAATCAAGCTTTACTATTTCGGGTAAAGTAGATAAAGAAGCTAAGGTAGTCATTAATGAAAAAGAAATTTCCCTTCGCCAGGATAACAGTTTTAAGGTAAATCTTGACTTAGTTAAAGGGGAAAATCATATCGCTATCAAAGCAATCGATTCAAAGGGGAATGTTGGCATTAAGGTGATCAAAGTTGTATATGACCCAATAAAGCCAGCTATTACACTTGATAGCCTTAAGGCTGAGAAAAAGGGAAATCACTACAACACAGCATATAACCCGTTCCCAATATCAGGGAAGGTGAGTGAAGCTGGATCCATTCAAATTAATGGTGAAAAAATCAAACTTGCGGATGATTTCACCTTTACATCACACGTTCGCCTTAAACCAGGAATGAATACAGTAACAATTACTGCGATTGATCTTGCAGGTAATCAGTCTAAGCCAGTAACAATTAAACTAGTTCCTAAGGGTCATGCAGTAGAGGAAGGCCCCGTAAAAATTGTGAAAAGTGAAGCTATTAATGCAAATACTGTTGAGATTACGTTTAATAGTAAATTAAAAAGCTTTGATCCTACTGATTTGGAATTGCAGACAGCAACGAACGATTGGGCTGACCTTAATCCGGGATTGAAGTCAACATTAACAATTGAAGATGTTTCCACACGAGTGAATAAGGACAACCAAACGGTTGCAATTTTCAAAACGAAGGAAGCGTTTAATCAAGATGGAACCGTTCCTTCGCAAAAAACAGAGGATCCATTTCATATTCCTTATTTAAATGCACCGTATTACACTGGTAATCGAGAAAATGACATAAAGCAAGCAGACTATCTAGTAAGCTGGCAAATGGACCATGGCGGTTGGTATAAAAATATGGAGGATAAGTACAACAGACAATGGGACGGTAAGGAGCCAAAATCTGAGATGTATACTCCAGAGGCTGGAGAGTTAGGTGTCATTGATAATAATGCGACAACAAATGAAATTCTGTTTTTAGCCTTGATGTATAAGGAAACAGGGGATAGCAGATATAAGGATTCCGTATTAAAGGGGATACGTTACCTTCTTGAGGCACAATATGAGACAGGAGGCTGGCCACAAGCATACCCTGCAAGAGGAAATTATTCGGATTATGTTACTTACAACGATAATGCGATGATAAGGGTAATGAATGTATTAACAATGGTTGCAAATAAGGAATACCCATTTAATACAGATGTTGTAAATGATTCTCTTGTTAACCAAATCAATGCATCATTAGATTTAGGTTTAGATTATATTTTGAAATCTCAAATAAAGGTGAATGGGAAATTAACAGCATGGTGTGCCCAGCATGATCCTAAGACGTATGAACCAAAAGAGGCTCGTTCCTATGAGCATCCATCGATTTCAGGTTCAGAATCAGTAGGAGTTGTCCAATATTTAATGTCACTACCGAACCAAACCGATGATGTAAAGGCTGCTATAAACGGTGCATTAACCTGGTTTGAAGAGGCAAAGCTTGAAGGGGTTAAATACGTTTCTGGAGACCCTGCTGGCATTTATTTTTACCAAGATGAATCGGTTAACACATGGTATCGTTTTTATGAAATTGGTACAAATAAGCCAATTTTTTCTGGAAGAGATGGTGTGATCAAGCATAACATCCTTGAGATTGAACAGGAAAGAAGAGATGGCTACAGATGGGCAGGGGAATGGCCGCAGAAATTATTAAATATTGCAGCGACAACTGGTTATTACGAAAATCGAGTATTTGTGAATGTTGTTGGTCAGCGCTCTAAAAATGCGGCAGGTGAAACCTTTTCTCTAGGTGAATTACATCGGATTGAGGCAAACTTTTCACAGGCAAAATAATTGTTCGAAATAAGGATAGTACAAACATAGCTTTGTGCTATCCTTTTTAACCATCATAATCATTCGATTTAATTCTTTTCAGAATGCCTTTTGTTTTCCTATTCAAATTTAATGATTGTAGCTGTTATAGCTGGAACAAGCTAACATTTTATTTAACAATTGAAAAATAGATTTATTCAACCGTAAAAACCACATTTTATTAGCTTTCTCGTATTGAACATTTAATGCTTGGTAATAACGCTTGCTTTATCATCAGTCCTAACAAAAATGTAAGCGCTATTATAAATGAAGTTTTTATTTAAAGGAGGAGTAGAGTTGAAGGTGAAAAAGTATTCTCTAGCATTTATGGCTGCATTACTATTGGGTGGATTAGTTGAAATGCCCTTTCCTCAACAGGAAGTGAATGCTGCTTCTGAAGAGGAAAGAAAGGTACTTGCTTTCCCTGGTGCAGAGGGTGGTGGCATGTATGCAAGTGGTGGGCGTGGCTATGACGTATATGAAGTGACAACATTAGAGGATTATAATATCGATGAAGCACCAATAAAGGGTTCGTTGCGGGATGCTGTTAGTAAAGGGAATCGTACGATTGTCTTTCGTGTTTCCGGAACGATACAGCTTAAACAGCCGTTGAAAATTAAGCAAAAGAATCTAACAATTGCGGGTCAAACAGCACCTGGTGATGGAATTGCTGTCGCAGGCTTTGGTACTGATATTTCTGGATCTGAAAATATCATTTTAAGGTATATGAGATTTAGACCTGGGAGTACAAATATTGAATCAGAGCCTGATGCCTTTGGTGGCAGAGATGTAAAAAATGCAATGATTGATCATATTTCAACAAGCTGGTCCGTAGATGAAACTCTTTCCTTCTATCGAAATGAAAACACAACATTACAATGGAGTATCATTAGTGAAAGCTTATATATATCAGGCCATGTAAAAGGTCGTCATGGATATGGTGGAATATGGGGAGGAGAAAATGCGACATTTGCTAATAATTTAATTGCTAGTCATACAAGCAGACTACCAGCTCTAGGTAATACAGGGAACTCACTTCACCCAGTTTCGAGTACTGATTTTGTAAACAATGTTATTTACAATTGGGGATTTAATTCGACTTACGGTGGAAATGATCAGGAGAATAATATAATGAATAACTATTATAAGCCAGGTCCAGCTACACACGAAAATGTAATGAAGCGGATCGTAAGTCCAGGTCAAAATGGCAAGCTTAGCTGGTTTTATGTAGATGGAAATTATATGCATGGCAATAAAGCTGTATCAGAGGATAACAATTTAGGGATTGAGGATATTAAAAACGGTACTTTTTTCTCTGAAACACCATTTTATGTGCTTGGTCATGACACGTTGAAGATAAAATCAGCTGAACAGGCATATAAGGAGGTTCTTGAAAAATCAGGTGCAACATATCCACGCCGTGATGCGGTAGATGCTCGCATTGTTAATGATGTAAAACATGGTACTGGTCGATTTATTAATAATGAATGGGAAACAGGAGGATATCCTGAATTAACGTCATCGGCTGCTCCAATTGATACCGATCACGATGGTATCCCAAATAAATGGGAAGAAGCAAATCGCTTGAATCCAAATAATGCTGAAGATGGTAAAGAAATTACAGCTTCTGGCTATTCAAATCTAGAACTCTATTTAAATTCACTAATTAGTATGGATAAAAAGGCTGAAAACCCGGATGTACAGCTTGTATCGCCAAAATATAATGGCATTTATAAAGCAGGAACCTCCATTAAATTGAAGGTAAAGCTTCAGGATAAACGAAATATTGCAAAGGTAGAGTATTATCAAAATGACCAGAAGATTGGGGAATCAACGAAAGGCTCATTTGATTTTACATGGAATAATGCAGCTGATGGGACATGGTATATTTCCGCAAAGGCGATTGATAAAAATGGAAATGAAACACAAACAACATCAATGCCAATCCATGTAAACACGATGAAGCAATCTGGAGAATGGAAGCCAAAGGATATTGGGAATACGCCACTTAAGGGAAATACGACTAAAGCAGATAAAGAACTCATAGTGAAAGGCTCAGGGCGAATTGACAAAACAGCGGATTCCTTCCATTTTGCTTATCAGAAGGTTAAGGGCGATGCCCAGCTAATTGCAAGAATTGATTCATTAGCAAAGGTTGATAATAATGCGATTTCCGGATTAATGATCCGCGGAGGTCTTGAAAAGGATGCACCTGCTGCAATGATTAGCACATCTGTAGTAAAGGCAGATAAGCAGGATACTCCATATTCGGTCCATTTCTCTTCAAGAAAGGAAAAGGGTGAGGCGATTGTTGCACCAGGTGAAAACGACAGACCCGAGGAAATCGGGGTTCCGTCCTTAAATGGAACAACACTTCCCTATTGGTTAAAGCTTGTAAGAAGCGGAGATTACATTATAGGCTATGCCTCAGCAGATGGTAAAGCTTGGATAGAGGTTGGCAAAGCCGAAATTAGAATTGGTGATGAGGCTTTTATTGGCTTTGCAGTTGATGGAGCTAAAAATACTAGTAAGCTCATTTCCTACAATACGGCAATCTTTTCAAATGTTTCACTAACTAGTAAATAAAAATACTGACATGACTAATCTGGTAATAGTTAAAAGAGAAGGGAGTCGCTTTGCGATGAACTTCTCTTTTCTTATTCTCATGAAAGAGGTCCCACTAATCATTCGTGAAAAAGAGTAATCATTTTATCACATTCATAAAGGAAAGCCTGCTACATCAAGAATTTGCTCAGAGCCTTACATAATGATTGTAGACGAAATATAGAAAATTGACGTAACTTTAACAGGAGAAGAACAACCTAGGAAGAATATCTGAAGGGAGCATAAGTTGTGAGAGATACACCCATACAAACTAATAATCAATCAGGCGAACCTCTAGTACTAGATAAAAAATCGCTTAAGCAAGAACTAAGGCGAAGGAACATCGCGAGCATTGGTCGAAACAAATACTTATATTTTATGATTTTACCCGGTCTCTTGTACTTTATTATTTTCAAGTACGTTCCAATGGGGGGCCTCATTATTG
>NZ_CADEPK010000369.1 GCF_902829255.1 Metabacillus niabensis
ACCCTATTGTTCCTTATCAATTAAGTCAAAATTTATCCAAACAATTGGATGCATCATTTTTTTCTATTGAAAAGGGTGGTCATTTTCTAGAAGATGATGGCTTTATGACTTTTCCATTTGTTTACGATGTTTTAAAAAATATGATAAAAACTGAATAAATAATAAGGGTAAGATGTAGCTGAATAAATGGCTTGCCATATCCGAAGTCAAACAAAATCCCGAATGAGCCATTAGAGCCAGTCGTATAAATAGAAGGGGTAAAATAATGAATGAATTTTATAAGGCGTTAACATATGTAAATGAGAATTTCTATGAACCAAATCACTTAGTTATAAAAGCTATCCGAGAGGAACCCCAAAATTCAGATTATGGTGCTGGTATATTTCAGCTGAATTCGAAATCAGTTAGATTTAGAGTAGCAAGGATTACACCTAATAAGATAGGACAGTTTGTATCCTTTTGGGAAAAAGATTCGGCTCATAAAAACCAAGCCTTTTCATATGAAAAAGCTACCGATTTATTGGTTATTAATACCTTTTCTACTAATGATAGATTTGGACAGTTTGTTTTTCCAAAAGAAGTTCTTATACAACAAAAAATCCTTAAAACAGCCACTACAAAAGGAAAAATGGCAATAAGAGTTTACCCTATATGGGATACCCCTACTAGCAAACAAGCTATTGAAACACAAAAATGGCAATTAGACTTTTTTATTGAGACAGATAAAACGAATAATCTACCTCAGCAAGAATTATTAAAGCTATATTCCTAAAATGACAGCATTCCTTTTTTAATGACCTTTAAAAATTTAAGTTTGTGAAGGGAGCGATACTTCAATAAAGAAGCATCGCTTTTTGTTATTCAACTAAAGGGACAGGTTAGTGAAACCAAATATCAAATTAGTAGTAAATATGAGTGACAATATTAAACCTCAAAACCAATGAGAAATGGAATGACTAAGGAATTATTTTTGTTAACCTTGCTTTAGGAATGGGAATTGGTATAGCGATAGGTGCTGGAAATGGTGCGTCCATAAAAAAATAGTCCTATTCAGCTAACAGGTAGCGATAGTCCAAGAAGGATTATTGCTTACTTTCGTTGAAGTTAGTGTACTAACGAAGCAGATTAATCATGAACAATAATAATATAGCTCTTGTTTTTTAGGAGGTAACTCAATATGGATTACATTTCACCAAAAGAATCAGCATTAAAGGTGAAACGGTGGGCTAAAAATAGCATAGCAGCGGGTCGTCGTCATTCGGTTGGTCTTAAATCTGACGGAACGGTGACGGCTGTTGGTGACAATAACTATGGACAATGTAGTGTAAGTGATTGGTTTGATATTGTGGCAGTAGCGGCAAGTAATGTTCATATGGCGAGAAACACTGGTAATGCTCATACCATTGGTCTTAAGTCTGACGGTACTGTGGTAGCGGTTGGGTGGAATAAGCATAACCAATGCGATGTAAACGACTGGTGCGATATTGTAGCAGTCGCAGCGGGCTGGTGTCGTACCATTGGTCTTAAATCGTGTGGTTCAGTGATTGCTGTAGGAAGAAACAATTATGGTGAATGTGATGTAAGTGGCTGGCGTGACATAGTGGCAGTCGCCGCGGGTGACTGGCATACCATCGGTCTTAATTCGGATGGTACAGTTACAGCTGTGGGGAATAATAGGTACCATCAATGCAGTGTAAACGACTGGTGTGATATAGAATCGGTAGGGGCGGGGGATCTCCATACTGTTGGTCTTAAATTGGATGGTACAACTGTTGCTGTGGGTCAAAATAAGCTAGGACAATGCGATGTGAGTAGCTGGCGTGGTATTGTGGCGATAGCGGTGGGGAGTAAACATACCGTTGGACTTAAATCTGATGGAACAGTGATGGCTGTGGGCTGGAATGAGTATGGACAATGCAATGTAAGTGACTGGTACGATATAGTAGCAGTAGCGGCGGGTTGCACTCATACCATTGGACTTAAATCTGACGGAACGGTGGTGTCTGTAGGTGGTAACGAAAATGGACAGTGTGATGTAAGTGGCTGGTGCGACATTAAAGTCCCAGGCAATTAGATTTTTGGTAAAAAGGATAAATACTAACACCTCAAAAAAAGCTCTTTATTCAACTAACGGCTGGTAGTTTAATAAGAAATAATCAAACTTTAATATAAAAATAAATAATCAATAAAAAACCGTTATTTTGATCAAGCTTTTTTCAAAACAACGGTTTTTTATTAGTTGTTTCTAAGAGTGAAAGGAAGCTCTTTGCTCAAACTTTATTTTAAAGCAATACCAAACATTCTTGAGAATCTTCTAACGACTTGTTAACATATGGAGTATTATCAACCCAACAATAAGACCATTTTTTTGAAAAAGAAAAGATATAATAGAAAATGAATAGGACCTATATGTAACTTTATTTAGGAGTGAAAATATGAAAGATATTTCGATACTAATTGCTGATGATGAGGAGGAGATTGCTGATCTAATTGCCTTTCATTTAGAAAAGGAAGGGTACCGTATTATGAAAGTATCGAATGGTCAAGAGGCTGTTCGTGCTGTCGAGAATCAGGTCTTTGATTTGCTGATTTTGGATATTATGATGCCGAAAATGGATGGATATGAAGTAACCCAACGCATTCGTGAACAGCATAATATGCCGATCATATTTTTGAGTGCTAAAACATCTGATTTCGACAAAGTACAGGGACTCATAATTGGGGCAGATGATTATATGACGAAACCATTTACCCCCATTGAATTGGTAGCTCGAGTAAATGCCCAGTTACGGCGATTTACTACATTGAATCATGCGAAGACTGAAAATAAATCAAATCTAGAGTTTGGTGGACTCGTTATTTCTCCTGAGGAACGTGCGGTTACTCTTTACGGTGAATCTATTGAGCTAACTCCTAAAGAGTTTGATATTTTGTATTTACTAGCCAGTCATCCAAAGAAAGTTTATAGTGTAGAAAACATTTTTCAGCAGGTGTGGGGCGAAGCATATTTTGAAAGTGGGAATACTGTTATGGTTCATATTCGTACGCTACGAAAAAAGCTTAAAGAAGATAAACAGAAAAACAAATTAATTAAAACTGTATGGGGAGTCGGGTATACATTCAATGGCTAAAATCGTACGTAGTTTTCGCTCAAAAATGATTGTGTTATTTGGATTGAGTATGCTCCTGTCTGGTACCATAACTTATATAATCTTTAAAATACTGCAATATTATTATCATACTTGGGTTGAATATGGCGATTTAATAACCCATTTTCGCTTATTTATGAACAAAATTGGAGACATTAATTTCTTTTTACTGATCTTTATTCCACTTTCGATATTATTTTTCTTTCTATTTACGAAACGCTACTCTACCTATTTCAAAGAGATTTCAAGCGGAATCCACTACCTTGCTCGTGGCGACTTTCAACATCAAGTTGAAATCCGATCAAATGATGAGTTTCATGATATTGCGAAAGACATCAATCTTGCAAGTGAAAAATTAAAAGAAGCCATATTAAGAGGTGACTTTTCGGAAAGCAGTAAGGATCAGCTAGTTGTAAACTTAGCACATGATTTGCGTACACCGCTGACTTCTGTTTTGGGTTACTTAGATTTAATCCTTAAAGATGAAAGCTTGACGAAAGAACAAGTCAGGCATTTTTTAACGATTGCTTTTACTAAATCTCAACGCTTAGAAAGGCTGATTGATGAATTATTCGAGATAACGAAAATGAATTATGGAATGCTACCGGTAGATAAGAAAAGCTTTAATTTAACTGACCTTCTAAACCAATTAAATGAAGAATTGTATCCTGTATTCGAAAAAAACCATTTGATTGCCCGAATGAATCTTCCGAGCCATTTGCCCATTCTGGGGGATGGAGATTTGCTAGCACGACTGTTTGAAAATCTTATCACTAATGCAATTCGTTATGGATATGACGGTCAGTATGTAGATATAAATGGTTCCATTGAAGCAAACGAAGTGGTAGTACAAGTTGTCAATTATGGAGATAGTATTCCTCCAGATGAACTCCCGCATATTTTTGATATGTTCTATACCGGAGACAAAGCTCGAACCCATAGAGAAGATAGCACAGGGCTGGGGCTGTTTATTGCGAAAAATATTGCAGAGCAGCATAATGGATCAATCACTGCCGAAAGCAACGTCGTACAGACAACTTTTGAAGTTCGATTACCAAAGGAAAGTGAACAAAATAATTTAAGATAGATTGATTTCAAATCCAGCATTTAAAGAAAATTTAAGATTTACCCCACTCTTTTTTTAAACAGTTTTTCCTATTATTTCAAATGAAGAAGAATTAGGAGGAAACTGAAAAATGAAGAAGTGGGGATTTTTACTATTAATACTTTTATGCTTGTTTTTAACCTTCATAAATAAGGAATCATTTTTTGAATCAAAAGCAGATATACCAAATGTAGAAGTGCTGAAATATGATCAACATGAAAATGATAAAGCAGAGGATAGAAGGGCTTCCGAAAATAGCCAACAAATAGTTATTACAGAAGAACAAATTTATCAAGGAAATCTACTATTGGTCAACAATGAACACCCAGTTCACGAAGAGAGTATTAAATCAGACGTGGTGAATTTAACGATCCACAATGAATTGACACAAGGATATGTGTTATTAGGTAGTACAAATTATATGTCAATGGATATTGCACAAAAATTCTCAAAGATGATGGCTGATGCTGGAAAAGAGGGACTCCATAATTTCGCCATCACAAGTGGATTTCGCAGTTTTGAGGAACAAAAGATATTATATGAACAAATGGGATCTGACCTAGCCCTACCTCCAGGTTATAGTGAACACAATTTGGGTTTATCGCTTGATGTAGGGTCTACACAGATGAAAATGGAACATGCACCAGAAGGAAAATGGATCGAAAAAAATGCTTGGAAATACGGCTTTATTTTACGCTATCCAAAGAATAAAACAGATATTACAGGCATCCAATATGAACCTTGGCATAATCGCTATGTTGGTTTGCCTCATAGTGCAATTTTGCAGGAAAAGGGTTTTGTTTTAGAAGAATATTTAGATTACCTAAAGGAGAAAAAGAAGGTTTCGACTAAAATAAACGGTAAAAAATATACTGTTTCTTATTATCCCTTTTCTGAAAACATGACCATTAATCTGCCAAAAAATCAAGAATATGAAATTTCAGGTGATAATATGGATGGAGTAATTGTGACCATTTACGAATGATAAATGAAAACAGACGATTTAATTAAAAGTAAGTTTATAGGGAATAGATTATTCCTCAAACGGGTGCGATACTTTAATAAAGAGGTATCGCATTTCTTATTGAACTTAGAGACAGTTTAGTTTACAAGAAATTGTTTTATAATAGAGGTAATTTAAAGCAATGAGAGGTTGAGATAGTATGGTTGGCTCTCCTGAAATAAATAAAGTGATAAGAGAAATTTTATCGCCCACATTAAGAGAAAACGGATTTCACAAAGTGAATACAAGACATAATTGGGGGTGGGATGACCACTGTATTTGGGTATTGGATATAGCTGCTGTAGGGGTATCCTTTTCTGATGTTACAGGATGGTCACCTATGTCTATTTTTGTAGAATTAGGAATATATTATGACTTTATTCCACCGAGAGAAGAAATAAAAATTAGTGCTAAAGGAGAATTACTACCCAAAACCTATCAATGTGATATAAGGTATGATTTATCCTGTAATCTTGATCAGTCTAAGTACACCAAGAATTTTCACAATCGCGCTGAAAAGGAGCGTAATGATATCTGGTGGATACAACCTGATGGTTCAAATATAGAGGAAGTTATAAACGATATTAAACAAGATTTCTTACATAACGGATTAAAATGGCTAATAAGAAATTCAAATCTGGAAGCAGCATACGCAGAAATTGAAAAAGAAGAAGATTCATACAATAAATTCTATAATGCTATGTATTTTGCAAAGCATTTAAATGATAATGAAAAGTTTGATATGTACAGCAAATTGTTAGAACAAGAGCAGAAGAAATTCGACTAGCGATGAGTGTGGCTTTTTTTATGAACTAACGAATCAGAATAGTTTAATAAGGATAACCAAAGGAGTACGAGAGAATGAGTTTAGCTTCTTACATCGGCTGTAATATAGAATTACTAATTCACGATGATGATTACTCAGATAATTCTTTTTACATTGGAAGATGTTTTGCTGGAGAAAGTGAACTGCAAAATATAAAGGAGTATCAGCTTACTACCTTTTATGTTTACGAGGTATCAAGTCATTGGGGAATTGCGATAGCGGAAAATATGAATCATGAAACGCGTGTTGAATCAAAATTAAAGCTGTTAGAGCTTTGTAAAAGAATGGACAGTTTTCTTGAAAAAGGAGATTATTTTGAACTGTATAGCTGTTGGATTGGAGAAGAAACTGATAAGCGAGAGGGTGAAATTACTCTCCAAATCAATAACTTTGATATAGACAAGATTGAAATACCCGAAAAAACGTTAGTGAGATTTGAAAAATAAAGACTCTTCAACTAAATGTGAGACACTTCAGGTAAGCAGTATCGTTTTTATTCTTAGTAGTAGGTTAGTAAAATGCTAGAAAAAATGGTATTATTATGAAGTTAACTATGTTCTTTTAGGAGGGTTAAATGATTAAAAAGCTTAGATTGACGATTATTTTATTCAGTGTGTTATTTTTGTTGGCAGCCTGTATATCAGATAATACATCAAAAAGTGAATCAGATAAAACAGTAAAGAGGAATATTGTCTTACCTGATGATATCCCTAAGTTTGTCAAAGAAAGTGATTTTAAAGAAATAAATTGGGAAAAGAAAGCTGTAAGATTTAATGGGATGTTAGGAAACGAAAATAAATCAGGTGTTATTGGTGCTGATGCTCCTAGTTTGAATACTCAAAAATGGATGTGGCATCTTTGGGGAATTAATATTCCAACTAAAACAAATTTAACTGTAGTGGGTTACCACAAGGAATCAGGAACTGTTCACAAAATTTTAACTGAGGGATGGACAACTAGCCTTGCTCCTCCAAACAATGGAGCAGATGCACATACACCAAGCAGTGTAAAAATACCTAAGCCAGGTGAATGGGCAATGTTGCTTTATACTGATGAGACATTGTTTGATATTTTGGTATATGACATTAAGGAATAAAAATATATTGATTTTGGGAGCGATACTTTATTGAAGGAGTATCGCATTTGTTATTTGTACTAAGGTACAGGTTAGTGCATGTTAGTCTATACTTATATTGGAAATAGTGGTAATGTAATAAAATGGAAATTTTGTATTTGGAGTGCCTATAATATGAAATCATTGATAAAAATAGCATTATTTATTTCGTTTTGTATTTATCTTTTGGTTCTTACAAAGTTGGTTTTATTTAAATATATTTCATTTAATGATTTAAGTAGTCATTTTAATTTTAAATATAATGATTATTATTGGCACAATCATAACTTCATACCGTTTAAAACCATTTCTTATTATTTATTTTTTTCTAATGATATAAATTTTGATATTAGATTTGATAACATAACTGGTAATATTATAGGTTTCACACCTTATGGATTCATACTCCCTTTACTATCTAAAAGGTTTCTATCTATAAAAAGAATAATAATTGCCACTTTTTGTTTAAGTCTTTCCTATGAAGTTTTTCAGTTAATGTTTAAGTTCGGGAGTTTTGATATAGATGATTTAATCTTAAATACTTTTGGAGGATTCATAGGATATATACCAATATTGATGTTTCAACTTTTTAGTAATATGTCAAAGAAACCAATCAGTAAATCAGCATCAAATTAATACTCACTTAGAATTTATTATTGGAATAAAGGGTGCGATACTTCAGGAAAGAGGTATCGCATTTCTTATTGTACTAAAGGGGCAGGTTAGTTTAAGATTTATAGTAAACTTGTGTTTAACAAACGGGCCAGATTGTGTACGGAGTAGACTGATACTGTGCAGTAAATATTTTCGTTGATACAACTTTAAAGTAATGAGTTTGTATGTATTGGTGGTTGATTCTCAACAATCGGTACAGATAGGTTAATGATATAGTTTCGTATTTAAAGTAGGGAACAGTACCATTAGTATAATTATTAACAGCGTCTTCCTACTCTTTAGGGTAGATGCCATGGCTTATTTGTTTGATTAGAGAAGGGAGTAGTTAGTTGGCTCTCTGTTTTCTCTAGCTGATAAATAAGTTCTATCAATCATATAAGGAGGCCTATGATGGTGGATACGATAATTTTTGATGTCGATGATACATTATATGATCAAGCACAATCTTTTCATAAAACGGTGAGGAAGCTTTTTCAAGAACCATTTTCAGACGAAGAAATCGATCAATTATATAAAGCTAGTCGTAAGTATAGCGAGATTTTATTTGACCAAAGTGAAGCAGGTGAAATATCCCAATTTGAATGGCAAACCGGACGAATCATGGCTGCCTGTAAAGATTTTAACATCCCTATCGATACGGAAAAAGCGATTATTTTTCATGAAATGTATGTGACCGAGCAAAAAAACATTACCTTGTTTCCGGAAGTCGAAGAATTACTAAATTTCCTTTATAAGGAAGGGATGCAGCTTGGGATTCTTACAAATGGTGAAGAAAAACATCAAGCGATGAAAATTAAACAACTCGGCCTTAGTCGTTGGATTCC
This sequence comes from Metabacillus niabensis, assembly GCF_902829255.1. Classification (GTDB taxonomy): domain Bacteria; phylum Bacillota; class Bacilli; order Bacillales; family Bacillaceae; genus Metabacillus; species Metabacillus niabensis. The sequence goes on from NZ_CADEPK010000369.1 coordinate 8,697, forward strand.
GGAAGAGATGACGTTTATTTCTGGTATGATTGGCCATGCAAAGCCGAAAAGAGAAGTATTTGATTATATTGAACAGAAACTGGACCTTGACCAAACAAAAACCGTGTATATCGGGGATAATTTTGAAAAGGATATTATCGGAGCAAAACAAGCAGGCTGGCAAGCGATCTGGATGAATCATCGTAAGAAAGATTTACCGACTAATGCTCCCTTTAAACCAGATAAAGAGGTACATAGTGCCAAGGAGTTATTAGAATTATTTGCGAAAAAGGCATAGGTCGTTATGGTAGGAATCTCAACTAAAGGGGAAGGTTTGTGTAATAAATCCAATGATAAGATAGAAGAAATAACGGAGAATATAGGGGCTTTTTATTATGGATAATTGGAGAAATAATACGATTTGGTTTGAACAAATACCAGATAATCTTCAGGCTCACTTAAACTTAAAAGAAGATAAATTTAATGAGATGCAGCTAGAAAACATTGAATATTTAACTCATTGGCATCATAAAAAGAATAAGCTGGGTAACTTTGTTGGTTTTCCATTAAATCTCCTATATTTAGAATTAAACTGGTCCAACATACAAGAATTCCGTGGGATAGAAAAAATGAATAAATTAAAGCGTTTGGAATTACATTATTGTACTAAATTACAAAATGATTTTGGTTTGTCTGGATTAGCAGATACGCTAGAACATTTACATATTAATCAATCAAAGAAATTTGTACCAAATGAAGAATTATTCTCTCTGGAAAATCTTCGGGTCCTACGCCTAAATTCTTGTGGTAATCTAGAAAATTTGGATTTTTTATATCAATTTCCTAATCTAATTGACTTTAGATTTGTTGATACTAATGTGTTAAATGGTGACTTAACACCAATTTTAGATCATCCAACAATCCGAAGTGTAGGCTTTTTAAATAAGAGACATTACAATATTAAAGATGATAAGATGGATGCTTTGTTAAGAGATAAAAATGGTCGAGAAGTATTTGAAACTGTCATCAAGTATGGGAAATATAAGACTGTAAGATATATTTATTAACTCAATTGTTATCTGGTGCGATTTACTTCAATAAAGAGGTATTGCATTTCCTTTTATTTGACTAGGGAGGATTAGGTATGTTGCCGGATAATCCTAAATATAGGAAGATGACGTTGTTTTTGTAAAAATGCGTTACCCTAAGCGAAAGGGTTTCACTGAGATAAAAGCGTATTTGAGAAACAGGCAAATTCATTTGTGAAGCCTGTTTTCATAATAAATCCTACTAAACTTTATTCAACTAAACGGGTGAGATGCTTCTGTAAAGATGTATCGTTTTTTCTTATTATACTAATGTACAGGTTAGTTTATTTAAAAAAGATATTTTCACCAATCGAGGTCACTATTGAAATTTGTATTTCTAATGTGTTATTCTGTCATAATACCTACTTTTAGTAGGTCAATTTACAGGAGTGATTTACATGTTAAAACAGCATGAAGATTTTATCCTAAAAGTAAAAAAGCAAATAAAAGAAGATGAACGTTTTATAGGTATACTTGCAGGTGGTTCAATGATAAACAATACTATGGATCAGTTTAGTGATCTCGATTTGATTCTTGTTTATGACTCAACCTTCCAAGACGAAATAATGATGAACAGACTGCAAATTGCAACTCAATTTGGCCATCTCTTATCTGGATTTACAGGGGAGCATGTAGGGGAACCTCGACTACTAATTTGCTTGTACAATTCTCCTATTCTTCATGTGGATTTAAAATTTGTAACCCTTGAAGAGGTAACTTATGGAGTGGAAAGACCCATTATCGTTTGGCAAAGGGATTCATCTTTAAGTCAGGTACTAAGTGAAATCAATTTTTCTTTTCCTTATCCAGATATGCAATGGGTTGAAGATCGATTTTGGGTTTGGATACATTATGGTGCTACTAAACTTGGAAGAGGGGAATTGTTTGAAGTAGTTGATTTCCTTTCATTTCTCAGAGGAACTGTTATCGGACCGCTAGTGCTTATGAAAAACAATTCATTACCAAGAGGGGTAAGAAGAATTGAAGAAGATGCACCAGACTTCATTGAGAAATTAGAAAAAACAGTAGCCATCCACGAAAAAGAAAGCTGTTATAACGCAATTAAATCTATAATATCACTTTATTTAAATCTCAGACAAGATTATGAAATCGATATCCAAATAAAATCAGAGGCTCAACAAGAATCTATTAAGTATGTAGAAGAAGTATATAAGGAAATATAGAAGTTCCTTGTTCAACTAGACGGTGCATTGCTCTGATGGTACTTACAGAAAGCAAAGTTTCCTCTGTCACGAAGGGGTATGATGTTGCCGGTACAACCTTTAATATCTTTTCATATTTTTCACAACCGGTTCATGGTTGAATCGGAAAAGTTGTAGATTAGTTGAAGAAAACAATTTATATATTAGATTACAAAAACCCAATTATCACTAATTGAGTCTTAATTGTATAACTATAGATTTCGGTATTATAGAAGTATAGCTAACATTCTTATGAAGAAATTTGAACTTTAAATGAGGATATTGAAATTTTAATAAAAGAAAACCTTATTTTATTTTAAAAAGCATGCTAATTTATATTAGTATGC
>NZ_CADEPK010000370.1 GCF_902829255.1 Metabacillus niabensis
AATTATGCTCTGCTAGATGTGACTGGATCCCAACTTAATTGTTAAGCGTTTAGCAGTTGATTCATATCTAGCTTTATGAACTTGGTCAATTTTGCATAGCAGTTAAATCATTTTTATTAAAAATACACCACTGAGCATGATAACTAGACCTAATATTTGAATTGGGACTATTCGATTCTTAACAGATTTTAATAATCCGAATTGTTCGACTAGAAGGCTACCAGTAATCTGACCAAATAAGACAAGAATTACGGTTTGTCCCGTCCCAATTTGCCCAACAAGATAAACGTTAATTAGTACATAAATTCCACCTATAATACCACCAAGCCATACCCACCAAGGGGCAGATTGTTTGATAGGCTCCTTGATATTAGCGAAACTCCGCTCTTTTATGCCTACTAGAATCATTAACGTTACGGAACCAATAAAGAAGGAAACAAATGCAGCATGGAACGGAGAATCGAGAACGACTCCTAGCTTTCCATTGATAGCTGCCTGAATAGACATAAACATTCCTGCCCCGATTCCAATCATACGCCATGTCCAGCGGTTTACCTGATTTTGCTTTGTTTTTGCTGGATTATGACGGTTTGCTTTAACTTCTGGTACAACTACAGCTAAAACTACACCTAATAAGAGTAAGAAAACACCGAGTATTCGGCTTATCCCAAAGGACTGTTCTATTGAGTTAAACCATCCGAAATTATCAATTAACATTCCCATCATAATCATTCCTATAATAGGCATAACAGATGTCTCCACACTCCCAAGTTTAGGGAAGAGAAGAATATTTGTCGTTAGTGCAATCACACCACAAAAGCCTCCAAACCAAATCCAAATTGGTTGGCTTGAGATCAGGCTTAAAGGAATTCCTAATGGTGATCCACTTATTATGGTAATAATAGCTAAAAAAACTGTACCAATTAAAAATGAGACCATTGAAGCTAAAAACGGAGAAATAACAAATTTCCTCAATTGAGAATTAATGGCTGTTTGTATAGCCAAGCTGAATCCAATTCCGATGCCTAAAAGAGCCGCGAACATTCTTCCACCTCATTTCTATAAAAACCCACGATTCTTATTATGTCACAAAAATAAGTAGACTTTAAACTTATTTGTATCGAATTTTTGCCTAATCCTATAATTCAAGTAGAATAGATTATCCAAGGATGGTGGAAAATGAAATACATATGTCTGAAGAAAACTAGAAAGATTTTTATATAAAAAAAACAGAAATAATTGAGAGGGATGTTCTTGAACACATTAAAAGAGTTCGTATCAAGCTTTTTACTAATAATCAGTTAGTTTATTTTTGCTATAAGTGTGTATCTACTATATTGGGCAATTATTATGCCTGTGCTTGGAGCAATTCCCTTCTTATTTCTTTCGTTATCGGTTTATTATGCTTCTACTGTTCAAGAAAACTTGATGATAAGAAAAAGGACAATTAGATACCTATGTAAATCGAGGTTTAATTATTGTAAATGTAGTTCCGTTAGATATGCTAATTCCTGCTATTCTTAGCTGCGGTATTAATCTTTCGAGCTCTCACACATTTTTGATATATTAATGGAGCAAACTACTTCAGCATACGCTGAATACTAGTTAAATAGTTTATAAAGGTAGTGATCCTACAGCGAAAGAGCTGGTTTTACGAAGGATATAGAGCACAATCAAAATCTTGTAAGAAGTGTATAACTTATAGATAGTTTTCTTATATTTTCTAACTTTATTGTTATTGATAAATTTATATTTACATAAAATGTTAACTTCAGTATTATAGAAATAATATTTAAATGCGTTGAAGAGAAAAGTAGATAAAATCATTTCTTTCCAGAGAGCTCCGTTTGGTGAAAAGGAGTAAGAATGATTTATTGAAACAAGCCTCTGAGTATGATATCGGAACCTTTTGGGGGATGGTATGACGGGAGCTCCCGTTATAGAGCTAAGGTATAGGATGATTGTACCTGAAAAGATTAATATGGTGACATATTAATAAACTGGGGTGGCACCACGATTTAAAAAATCTCGTCCCCAAGACTTTAGCTTATAGAGTCTTGGGAACGGGATTTTTTTGCGTATTCTAATAAATAATTTAAGCATTTTAGTTTTTTTATTGTACTAGGGGGATTTATTGATGAACATAAAGAAAAAACTAGTGACCTGGAAATATCCAGCAATTTTGTTGCTGGGAATTGGAATCTCAAATATCGGTGATTGGATTTATTTCTTATCTCTTAATTTAATCGTTTTGGATATGACTGGCTCACCACTTGCGGTATCAGGCCTTTATATTATAAAGTCTTTGGCTACTTTATTTTCTAACTTTTGGGCAGGTAGTATGATTGACCGCTTAAACAAACGAAAATTAATGGTTTTTCTTGATTTATTCAGAGCTACATTTATAGCGATATTACCTTTCTTTTCATCTATTGCGCTAATTTATATGATTGTATTGATTATCAATATGGCCAGTTCAATATTTGGGCCAACATCAATGACTTATATAACAAAGCTAATTCCGCAAGAACAAAGAAAGCAATTTAATTCTCTTCATAGTCTAGTTACATCAGGTGCATTTTTATTAGGTCCAGCAGTCGCAGGATTATTGTTTTTAATGGGTACTCCAATATTTGCAATCTATATAAATGCAGTTGCTTTATTTATATCAGGAATGATTACGTTAGGAATGCCTGATGTGGAGAAGGGAGCTTTTGTTCCTTCGGCGAGTAACAGATTATCATTGGAAATAATAAAAAAGGATTGGTCTGTTGTTGCCCAATACAGTTCCCGAAATCGTTATGTCATGATGATTTACTTTTTGTTTAATGGCGTAATGGTTATTATGGCGAGTGCTGTTGATTCACTCGAAGCTACTTTTGCGAAAGAGGTCCTTTTATTATCTGACAGTGAATATGGCTTTCTCGTCACAATAGCTGGAGCAGGTATTGCGGTTGGAGCGTTTATTAACGCCTTTCTCGTGAAAAAGATTGAAACCTCATTATTGATTGGTCTAGGTTCTGTTCTAGTCTCAGCTGGGTATCTCATTTATGCCTTTTCAAGCTCGTTTTTCGTTGCCGCAATTGGTTTCTTTCTTCTTGCCTTTTTTATCGCCTATGCGAATACTGGTTTTCTTACATTCTATCAGAACAATATCTCTGTTGATGTGATGGGACGGATCGGGAGTGTATATAGTCTAATACAAGCAATTTTAGTAATTATCGTAACAAGCATTATGGGGATTATAGCTCAAAATGGTTCTATTCAAACTGTTGTTATAATAGGAGTTTTATTGATGATGATTTTATCGATAACATTATGTACCCTCTGTTTTTTACCATCAAAAAGGCTATTATACCAGTCAGCATCTGTTGAAACTAAGGGGTTGTAACCACTTGAATGAAGAAACAGAGTAATTAAAAAACATAGAACCTTAGATTACAAAATATTGTAATTAATGTAATTTGTCGGTTTAGTGGAGGAAGGATAAATTAAATTCATGTGGAATTAATGGGAGAAACTTAGGTATCAAGTAATTGGGGGGATATTTGTGCAAACAAATCAAAGGGAAAAAGTAATCAATTCAATAGAAAAGTCATTTAGCAAACAAGTACAAAAGGACAAAAATTTAGAGAGTGCATTTTTACTAGTTCATTCAGAAAGAAATAGTATCCATTTACATATTGCAGAAGGAGCAATGAATCCAAAACAGCCAGCTTATATGGCAAGTGTTGGAAAAATATTCACGTCCGTATTGATTAGTATGTTATATGAAAATGGAAAATTATCATTCGAAGATAGGATGACCGACTATTTAAATCCAGAATTAGTTAAACACCTTCATGTTTATGAAGGAAAAGATTATACAAATGACATTAAAATAAAACAACTTCTAAATCAAACATCTGGTTTGTATGATAATTTCCGTCCATTACTAGATAAGGTTCTTGGTGATCCAAACTTTACGATAAGTCCACAAGAGGCAATCATTTGGGCAAAAACACATCAAAAACCTCATTTTCCTCCAGGTAATGGCTTTAAATATACCGATACAAACTATCATCTATTAGGATTAATCATCGAAAACCTAACTAGTATACCTTTTCATGAAGCTTTGAAACAATTTATTTATCTGCCCCTCGGTATGATGAACTCATCTGTGCTACACTATTCCGATCCACTAGACAAAAATACCCAACATTTATCAGACTTTTATGTTAATAAAAACAAATTAACTAATCACAAAGGATATGCAGGACTCGACTATGCTGGTGGTGGAGTAGTATCTACTGGAGAAGATCTGTTGAAATTTATGAAAGCATTAGTATCCTATCAATTAGTAAAAAAGGAAACACTTGAGATGATGATGAACGATAAAGCGAAATATGGTGTAGGAATTGATTATGGATATGGGATTATGCAGTTCAAAACAGTTCCACTTCTTATGCCGAAAATATTTAATGTCTGGGGACATGCAGGTGCTACAGGGGCCTATATGTTATATCACCCAAAGATGGATACCTATTTAATTGGTACGTTTAATGATTTTTCCTATGAAAGAAAGGGGGTCAAATTTATGTTAATGAAGGTAATAAATAAATTAAGAAAAATTATATGATGTGTTTTCTCAAGGGAAGGGCAGTGATCCTTCAATAAAGAAGAATCGTATTTTTATTGAACTAGTATGAAACTTAACTTCTGAACTGATGAAAAAAATAAAGACCCTCAGGAAGATACGTATATAGAGTTCAAATTATCTCAAGTTTAAAGGAGAACTTTAGTATCCAAGTCAAGACAAATCAACGAATAAAGGAACTTGATACACACCTTGACGAAAGGAGCCTTACTGTTCCTATAAAGTACTAGAGAAATTCTGCCAATAAATGAGCATTCGAGAGATATATGTATCGAACTGAGGGAGATTAAGAAGAAAAAGCCTAAAATTGATAGCATATTAGGCTTCTTCTATACAATCTCATTTAAATTATGAAACAAGCTTTAGCCCTATTGCTGCAGCTAAAACCATAAAGATAAAGACTAACCTTTTCCAATCTTTTGATTCCCCGTATAGCAGCATTCCAAGGATTGCTCCACCAGATGCACCGATCCCTGTCCAAATTGCATAAGCTGTTCCCATAGGGAGTGTTTCCATTGCATAAGATAGAAAGAGGAAACTTGCTCCAAATCCAACAACTAATAGAACAAGAGATTTCCAATTACGGTCCTTATGAAGTTTATTTATCATCACAACCCCAAACATTTCACATAAACCAGCTAAAATTAAAGAAATCCAAGCCATTAAGATTCAGCCCCTTCCTTACCTTTATCGGTAGTAACTAATTTCAATCCAATTACACCCGCTAATAACAGTAAAATCATTAGTATTTTACTCATTTTGAATGGTTCTCCAAAGAAAAGAATTTCAGCAATAACAGTTCCTGCTGTACCTAACCCTACAAATACTGCATATACAGTTCCTACAGGAAGCTTTCGTCCCGCCATAATCATTACATAGAAACTGATAATGATTGATATAACGGTTCCAGCCCAAGTCCAAAAGTCATCAGCGTGTTTCAATCCTATAACCCAAAACACTTCAAAAAAAGCAGCAACAATTACTTTCATCCAGTTTGTGTTCATTTACATGACACCTCCAATTTTATTGACAAAAAACAAAAAAGCCTGAGAGAAACTGATAAACAGTTATCTCCCAGGCTTTTATCCCTCCGTGACACAGCAGGTGCTGTGAGTTTTCTCTCGGACCAGACCAATCGTAAATTGCGGAACCCTAGAAAACCTTTAACTATGCAATTGATTTATATTTTACACAAATATTATACGAATTCAATGGGAAATTATGATAAATAATAAAATTCGTTTTCTGTCCCTACTTGAATCGGAATGAAATAACAAAGAAGCTATTTACAATGTCATAACGACTGTCAGTTCAGTATATTTTTTTTAGAAAAGCACTTAAATTTAAACTATCCTTCTTCTCCATAGTACTAAACCTATCCACATAATTAAGAGCAGGGCTATTATCAACGTAATGACCCAAGAAAAAGGATTTTCAGCAACAATTGGTAAATGGACATTCATCCCAAAAAAGCTAAATACAAGTGTAGGAAGAGTTAAAAATACTGTAAATAACGTTAGAGTTTTCATTGTATTATTTAATTCATTGGATATTAGCGATGAATATGATCCTGTTATACTGCTCAAAATTCTTGTATACAATTCTGTCGTTTCAATTCCTTGTGTATTTTCAATCCTTACTTCCTCTAAAAGCTCTTTATCTGCATCATATAATTTTACCGACGTAGTCAAAAACATTTTTCTTAGAACATCGCCATTAGCCTTTAAAGAAGTGAGGAAATAAACAAGACTTTTTTCAATCTCCATAAGGTCATAAAGTTGCTTGTTTGTTAAAGAATCACGCAAATTCTTCTCAATTTTAAGGCGTTGTTTGTTAAGCTGTTTTAAGTTATCGATATATTGTGTTGAAATCGCCAATAAAATCTCTAATGCGAAACGGCTCTTCATCGTTGTGTTGATATTTTTCTTGATTAAATTTTCGATTAAGCTACTTGGCTGATTACAAACAGTGATAAAGTAATTAGAACTTAACGTTATTCCTATAGGGATTGTAATATAAGAATGAAAATGCTGATTGCTGCTATCAATGATTGGAAAATCATTGATGATTAACGTGCAATTCGTTTCCTTATCATATTCAACTCGAGCACTCTCTTCTAAATCTAACGGACTTTCCAAAAATTCAAAAGGAATTTTACATTGTCTAGAAACGAGATTGAGTTCTTCGAAAGTTGGATTAGAGATATTTATCCAGCAGTTTTCTTCAATGTCCTTTATTTCAACGATTTTACCTTCATTCGATGTTTTGTATATGTTAAGCATTTTTCCCACCTCTTTTTTTACTCTATAAAAGGAAATGTTATGAAACCCGACAAATTAAGTCTTTTTGGGTTCTACATAAATATTAGGGAGATGTTGTTACATTCTCTTTGGAAATATGAGAAGAAATTAAACACCTCAAATAAAACTTTTTTAACCATTTACTACAGGGATCCTCAGCGTCCATTTCATCCTCACCTCCAAAAAAAATCCCCTTTCATATATAGAAAGGGGTTCAAAAAGTAAAATGAATCGTACATTTAGAATCGTCCCCCCACGTTGAGTTTTAGCACTGTATAGCATAGGTTAATACCAGCTACGTTAAGAAAAACCTTAATCCGATTTTTCCTGTTGACCCATTGGCGTCTTTCGACATTTTTGGGCAGCAGCGTATCTCTATACAGGAGCCTCACCTAACAGAAGACTTATTTAACTATAAATCACCTTACTTAATTTTTACGATTGTGTCAACAAAATATTACGATATCCCGATATAGGAGAATTTTGTGTCTGGTCTTATTAAAACATTTAGCAGTGTAGTTTCATACTAAATGGACGGCTGATATGAAAGGTCTGTAAGCCTTATTAATTATCTGATTATTAAACTCCTTCCTCAATCAGTATGAAATAGTTTGATGTTAATGATGATGAATAATCCCACTTGAGATAGAGAGGTTCCTTTCTACTTGACTAAGGTGAATAAGTAACTTTATATGGTAATTTTCGTCTATTATGTAAAAGGAGGGAAAACGATTGTTTCAGAAGTTATTCTATACCTTGGTTGCATTAACTTTATTTACGTTTATTGGATGCTCTAATGAAGGGGACACAACGAAAGTATCAATTGACAGTATTGATGCCGATGAGGTGTTAAGATTAGACCCTAATGCCGATATTTTTCAGTATGAAGGAGTCATCTACAAATCTAATGTTGATTGGGTAGATAAATTGTCTTTATCAAAGGATGTTCAAATCGGTGAAATTAAAACGAAAAATGATACGAATACAGATTTCTATGATGGGATGTCGAATAAACTTCCAGTTGGTACAAAGATTTTTTCAGCGAAGGAAAGAGGGGACATTTTAATTGTTGAATCAGGAGATTCAGTATTAAAATACCTAGCCATTGTTGAAGGGTAAAGCAATTTTGTCATTATTAAAAAGAAAAGTTATGAAATGGTTGTTCTATATATGGACATAGTTAGTTGACTAGGTGTTTTAAAGGATTAGTAAGAGTAAGATTTTGATATGGAGGTTTAAAATGAAATTCTTTAGAAATATGTCTAAAATCGAGCAAATTCATTGGAGAAAAGGTGCAATCTTTGGGTTTTACACCTATATGTTTCTATTATTTATAAACTATACTTACTCTTCACTAAGTGGAACTGAGCCTATTCCTACTAATGTGATTTTTTGGTCGGGAATGTTAGCAGCCTTTGGGTACGAGTTTATTTTAAATTTAAAGTCTAAGCTGAAAGTGAAAAAACTTAACGAATAGTAATATAGCGATACTTCAATTAAGGAGCATCGCTTTTTTTCTTCAAATAAAGATGGAGCATCGTGAAGTCGGAGTTTCAATTAATGAACAATTTTCATTTACATACATAGAATACCTATGTATAATTAAACAACCAAGTTCACTTTATGAGTAAGGAGTTTTATAATTGAATTTTTCTTTTATAGGTCTGATATTGCAAATCATATTTTTTCTATTTATTTCCGTCTTTAATTCCGCAAGAGTGTATATTATCGAACATTTTTCGGTATATCCAATTGCTTTTTTTGAATTATTTCTTGGAGTGGCAAGTTTAGTTTGCGGACTACTTGGACTTATAAAAAAGGAGAATATAGTACTTTCCATCTTTGTACTAGTATTGGGATTCTTAATTTCTTTCTATTTTGTTTTTGTATACCTTTTACCAGAAGCAGGTACACCACCAGTTATACGCTGGTTTTATTAAATAAAGCTCTTGCTCTATAAGGTTTTTTTCGTTAATAGATATAATATATCTATTAACGTAGTTTTTCTACGATAATAATAAGCAGGATTGTATTTATCAGCTTAGCTATTTATGGAAAAACACAGTAGCTTATATTGATTGTGTAGCTCGTTTAAGTATGACAATTTACTAACTAGATTGAGTAGTAAAAGACCTCTTCATCCCAATGTGATTTCAGCAAGCATAATGAATTGGAAAGAAACTGTTTCGAGGAGAAATATTTGAACAAATTCATAAAAAATATATAAAAAAGCCTGCAGAAAATTAACTCTGCAAGCTAAAAAGCTGACTAACAAAATGTGTCTTTTGATGATGGAACCCGTAGCCCAAATAATGGACGGATAAATAATGCAACGAATGTTCCGAGCATCGCCATGACGGCCCAAACCCATCCGTGAATGCTAAAGGAAGAGATACCGCCAAAATAGGCACCAATGTTACATCCGAATGCAAGACGGGAACCATATCCCATTAATAAGCCTCCAAGAATAGCAGCTCCAGCTACACCTAATTTTATTTTTTTAGGCTTAAAGGTACCTTGGAAGGAAGCGGAAATAAACGCACCCAAAATGATTCCAAAGTTCATCACACTCGTTGAATCCGCTAGGACTGTGTTTTTAAGTGCTACTCCGTTTGCACCGGCAAAATAACCCCAGCTGGAAACATCCATTCCCACTATATCAAGGAATTTTCCACCCCATAAAGCAAAGGCAGAAGTGATTCCCCACGGATTTCCGCGAATTGTAAGGACTAATGCATTTAGTACTGCTAAAACAATCGCTGCCGTAAATAATGGCCATGACCCACGTAAAACCTTTTTCCAACCAGTTGTTGTCGGAAGTGGCTTCATCATTGGAGGGTTTTTCTTTTTCGCAATCTGAATAGTAATCAAGTAGATCACAATAAATGCGACCATTTGAATAAGCCAAGCGCCAAAATATCCAAGACTAGTAGTTTCTGCTAAAGAAATCGGCGGTAAGGCAGGTGTGCTATTCCAAAATGGCAGATGATAAGCTCCAAGAGTTGAACCTGAAATAAAGGCGATTAAAGTGAGGATCATTGAAGATGAGCCTCCACCTAAATTATATAACGTTCCTGAGGCACATCCATTTCCGAGCTGCATGCCTATTCCAAAAAGAAAAGCCCCAAAAATAACACTAACCCCAACAGGAGAGACATACCCCTGTGGTGTAATACCTGTAAAGCTAAAGCCAGTACTTAGAATAATAGCAAATAATGTAGTTGAGACGGCAAACATTAGCATATGTGCCTGAAGTCCTTGAACATTTCCTACTGAAACAAGTCTTCGAAAAGCTGAAGTGAATCCGAAGCGGGCATAAAGCAATGTTGCTCCTAATAATAAACCTATAATGAAAAGGCTGCCTTGTATCCAATTAGTTGCATGAACAATCGCAAATAATAGAATAAGAGATATAATAACCCCGACTGCAACGAATCCCTTTTGCATTGGGCTAAGGTTTGTTACATAAGTCGTTGAAGCGGATTTAACATTCAACTGTTTAGTAGTATTTACTGCTGTTTGTGACAATTTCATTCACCTCTATTACCTATAGGATAAGTATGATTTAAAATACTTTCCTATACTAATACAATCTAAATCAAATGTAAAGAAATAAAGGTTTTCCAGTTTTCGTTAAAAATGACTCTAAGTATGGCCGGTATCTTTCTTAAAAAGGAATTTGAAGCTCCTTATAAAGATTTTCCAACCAAAGCAGGATCAATTGAGTTTGTTGGAACAGCTTCTGAATTCAGAGGGAAGGGTGTTGCCTCACAAATGATTCAGCAT